>JAUVKG010000406.1 GCA_030596365.1 Chlamydiota bacterium
GACGCTCGGAGGAAATTATTTTGCGGTAACAAAAAAATTTATAGTATTAGTTTTATCAAGGTTTATGTCTTCCGCCCTCTGAAATCCCCTCTCGAGAGGGGTGGCGCGAAGCGACGGGGTGTGTTATGTCCTCTGTCCTCACCATTAATTATTAACTAATAACTGCTCGCACTTGGAAGTGCGGCTTACTCTGTCCTCTGAAAATCCCCTCTTGAGAGGGGTGGCGCAAAGCGACGGGGTGTGTAATAACCTCTGACACCCGATTACTGATTACCATTGTGCCAAAGCACAATTCGCGTATTAACGCGACAATCTCACTCCATCTTTTTCGAGTTGAATGATTCTTTTTTTATAAAGAGCGCCAATGGCTTTTTTATATGATTTTTTACTTGCGTTAAATAATTTATAAATTGTATCCGGTGAGCTTTTATCAGTAACCGGAATAAACCCGTTATTATTTTTCAATTCATCAAGAATTTTTTCAGTCAGATCTGTAATTCTCTCATAACCTCTTTTATATAAAGTGAGATCAATTTTACCATCATCTCTGAGTTTTTTAATATAGCCTTTGATTTTTTGACCTATCTTCAACTCCTCAAAAACTTCGTTTTTATAAAGTATACCAAGATAAGTTCCATCAATAACAGCTTTGTATCCAATATTACTTTTATCGCAAATTAAAAGATCTACTTCCTGTTCAATTTCGAATTCGTCGGGTAATTCATCAGATAAAAATTTTCCCAGTTTTGATGAAGCAGCAATTCGATTTGTCTGCTCATCAAGAAAAACTTTCACAACATATAACTCCCCTTCCTGCATTTTTTTGTTTTGTTCACCGAAAGGGACGAGAAGATCTTTCGGCAATCCCCAATCAAGAAAAGCGCCAACAGAATTTACCGCAACAGCTTTCAGACAAACAATGTCATCAACCATTGCGTAAGGTTTTTCCGTAGTAGCGATAATCCGGTCATCAGAATCGAAATAAATGAAGACTTCGACAATATCGCCCACATCGCAATTTTCCGGAGCATATCTTTTCGGTAATAAAACACCGTCAAAATCTTCTGCTTCCAGATAAAATCCGAAATCGACTTTTCTCAGCACTTCTAATTTGTTTGTTTTTCCTAAATTTATCATAATGCTTATTATACCAAAAACGGGAAGAATTTTGGATTTGTGATTTGTGATTTGTGATTTGTGATTTTGGATTAATGGATTCGCGAAGCGCCCGGCGAATGCCGGGGATGGATGAACATGAGTACATGTTACTTCGTTGGATGGATTGGTGAAAAATGGGGAATAATGGATTAACGCGGTGTCGCACGTTTCTTTGACAGAGCGAGTTGTCCATCAGGTCCATTCTGTCCATTCTGTCCATTAAACTCCCCTCCTTGTTGAGGAGGGGTGCCCAAAGGGCGGGGTGGTTCTTCGACTTTTAACTTTTAACCTTTTTGACCACCACTCACCACTCACCATTAACCATTAACCATTAACTACCGCGCTGGGGTAACATCCCCCGGCCTATCGGCCACCCCCTTCGAAGGGGGACTGCGGCTTACTTCATCTGTTTTAAAAGCTGCAACGCAAGCGCGGCTCCGGGAAGATTCACGCGCAGGTCTTTCTGCATTCTAACGACAATTCTAACTGTCTCAATACACGAATACGAAAATCGCCATGAAGAATTTTCTTCTCCTTCAGGTTCAACAATTCCTTCGTCAACCATTTCAATAATCAATTTGGAATTTGTTCTGCAAATTTCGCATATTTGTTCCAAAGTCAAATTGTTTTCTTCATCAACAAATCTTCCGGAACAAGTTTTTAATATATTGGAATTCATAATAATCACTTCATATATTTAGTGTTTGACCCTAATCAGTTCTCGGATTAAAATTCAAATTTTTCATATCTTCATAAACTTTTTTGCTCTTCTCATCTTTTGCAGGCGGCAAAACAATATCAACTACAACATACAAATCACCATGTTTCTTTGCGGGAATACCTTTTCCTTTTAAACGCAATGTTTTATCCTGTAATGTGTTTGACGGAATCTTCATTTCTACACTTCCGCTCGGTGTTGGTATTTTTATTTTCGCTCCGAGAGCTGCTTCCCACGGTGCAACGGGTAAATCAATATAAAGATCTGCACCGTCAACTTTATAATATTTATGTTTCTCAAATTCAACTTCAAGATACATATCTCCGGGTTTTCCTCCATTTATTCCCGGACCACCCTGGCTGGCAAGCCGAATTTTCTGTTCATTTTTAATTCCTTTTGGAATTTTCACTTTCAGATTAACTGCTTTATTTTCAATTTTCCCTTCCGGAGTTATTGTCGGCAAAGTAAATGTAATATTTCTTGTCGCTCCATGAAATGCATCTTCAAGTGGAACTCTTATTTTTGCGTGGACATCCTCGCCCTTCTGAGCAAAAGAGTGTGAACTTGAACGACGAGCTTTTTTAGCTCCTGAAAAAGCTTGTCCAAAAAGTGATTCAAAAAAATCACTGTGACCATAAGTACCTTCGCTGAATCCTCCTCCGAAATCTTGATATGCATGCTGCTGCTGATTAAACTGCTGTCCCGCCTGCCAATTATTACCAAGTCCATCATAAGCTTTACGTTTCTCAGGATCACCAAGCACTTCATAAGCTTCCCCGACTTCTTTAAATTTATCATCTGCACCGGTATGTTTGTTAACATCGGGATGATATTTTCTGGCGAGTTTTCTATATTCTCTTTTGATTTTTTCCGGAGCAGCTTTTTTATCAACCCCGAGAATTTTATAATAATCTTTATATTCCATGATTTATTATTTAACGATT
>JAUVKG010000359.1 GCA_030596365.1 Chlamydiota bacterium
TCAGAATCTTATTCATCGTGGCGCTGACAAAGTTGTTGTGGTTGAAGATGATTCACTTGAAAATTTTGAAGATGGGATTTACTCGAAAATAATTACTCGGCTCTGTAAAAAATATAAACCTGAAATCGTTCTTACAGGCGCGACTACAGTCGGCAGATCGCTTATTCCGCGTGTCGCTGTTCAAATTGGTACAGGCCTTACCGCTGATTGTACTGGTCTTGAAATTGATAAAGAATCAGGTCTATTAAGGCAAACCCGACCGGCTTTTGGCGGAAATATTATGGCTACTATTCTTTGTCCGAATCACAGACCGCAGATGTCAACCGTTCGTCATAAAGTTATGCCAGAAGCTCAGATTGACACGTCACGCGTCGGCGAAATTATTACTGAAAATATTCTTGATGAAGACGGCTTTACCAGAAGTCGCGTTCTTGAAGTTGTTGAAGCTATTGAAGATACGGTTAATATTACCGAAGCTGACATTATTGTCAGCGGAGGACGCGGGATGAAAGGACCGGAAAACTTTGAATTGCTGCATGACCTTGCGAAAGCTGTCGGCGGAGCCGTTGGTGCAAGTCGTGCATCGATTGATGAAGGTTGGATTCCATATTCACATCAGGTGGGTCAGACAGGTAAAACTGTTAATCCCAAAGTATACATCGCGTGTGGAATTTCAGGACAAATACAACATTTAATCGGTATGCAATCGGCCGATGTTATAATTGCGATTAACAAAGATCCGGATGCGCCGATGATGAAAATTGCTACTTATGCTTTGTGCGGTGATTTGTTTGAAATTGTACCTGCATTAATCAAGCAGTTGACTAAATAAAATTTAATTATTGAAGATAAAAATGAAAAGAGCCGCGTAAACTCGCGGCTCTTTTTTTATGGTTATTTAAAATTGTGGACATGCTACCCTCACCGCGCATGTGTTTTTTTGCTATTTTGCCTGAAAAGTACCTCACTTCGACTCGAAGTGAGTTGTTTATTAAAAATTTATAAGCTTATTTCTTGGAAATATATTTTTTTCTAAATAGTCATTTCGGGTCGAAACGACGTAACCAAATAACAAAAAATCTTTTTTGAGCGCCATCTAATTTTGCTTAGCGAACAATTATTTTAGTTTACTCTTGGAAAATAAATTGTTTTCGATATCGGAGACTATCGAAATCAATTTCATCAATCGTGCCAAAGACTAATCAGAAACCGGCACGATATAAGGATTAAAATAACCAAATCTAACTTCCGGGAAATTCTCGCGAACATTATCCATTACCTGTTTTATTCCAATTCTTCCGGCAGTAAAATCTATTCCCATCTCTTCAATGTACCAGTCAGGATCTATGTTCAAATTCCGCCATTGTATCATATCAACCCCGGGCGATTTTAATAAATTTTCCAATGCATTCCACTCATCCTGCTGATCGGTAAATCCCGGGAAAACAAAATAATTCAGTGACACAAATATATTTTTCTCTCTTGCGATTTTAATTGATTCTACCACATCTGCAAATTTATAATCAGCGGGATTGAAATATTTCTCATAATATTCACCACGAGCAGAATTCATAGAAACGCGGATGCTGTCAAGTCCCGCCTCAGCCAATCGCGCGATTCTTTCCGGGTAACTTGCGTTTGTGTTCAGATTTATTATTCCCTTTTTAGTTTCGTAACGAATTATCTTTATGGCTTCTTCAATTATTTCCCATTCCGTAAGTGGTTCGCCTTCACATCCCTGACCAAAACTTGCCACCGGTTGTTCAGCGTTTTCAAAATGTGGAATAACGATTTCGGCAATTTCATCAGGTGAGGGAGCAAAACCTATTCTTTCCTGAGGAGAGCATATTTTTTTTGTTGACTGAAATGAAATACATCCGAGACATTTGCTGTTACATGCCCGGGAGGTAGGCAACGGCATTTCCCATCTTCCAAGCGCAAAATTTCTTGCTGCGGGACAGCGGTATTTCAAACAGCAAGTTTCCATAAGATGTTTTACAAGACGATTTTTTGGAAAACGTTTTAATAATCCTTTCGCTCCTGTTTTGATTTTTTTCTCGCTGAACTGATTTGCATCCTGGCGTTTACTTTTATCAATGCGAACTGCCGGAATCCAAAACTTATCATTTTTCCAACCAACAGCTGTATAACAAAATAGTGGAAGTAAAGGCGCTCCGGCAGTTTTCTCAAATGCCGGCCGCATGAGTTGAGTGTATGCCGGAGCTACAAATGCTGCGACGGCTTGAACAGGTTCATCAAGGTAATGTTTCAGAACAATTTTCTTTCCGGTTTTTTCATCAAAACCTATAGGCAATCGTCCGGGAAGTGTGTAAAGAGTACTGCCTTCCGGAAGAGGAATAAGATGATAGGGGAGTTCCGGCTCAATTCCCGTTAGACCGGTCATAGCGTATTCAGGGCAATCGATTATATCGCCATCGTTATTTGCTACAAGGAGTCTTGGAATGTTGGCCATTGGATTGTTGTATATGGAGTACAGTAATAAAGAATTTTCGTTATTGCGAAAATTCATTTACTGTGCTGTTGCAAAGCAACAGATGGATTAGTGAATTATTGAAATTGGGGTCGTACCCGATTATTTATTTTTCTTCAAACATTAGTAATTCGGAATGACCAATGCCATCCAGGCGAACCGGAATTCCGTCGCGGTACAGGGAAAAACCATCCACAACCACTTTTTTTCCCATACTGTCGATTGTTACTTCATAGGTCTTGCCTGGATCCAAACCGCGAGGCTTGAATATATATTCATCCGAGTCATCACCGCCAATCTTGGCGATCATTGCCCATCCTTTATCACCTAATGGCGAAGCAAATTCCATAGCAAACCAGCTGCTGGTATTTACCCCGTTCATCCGGTCAACCGGACCGTGATGATATACCTTGCAGGTTGGCATAAGAGGTCGAATGAAATCCTTATAGATCTTGCCGTACTTGAGGAATCCTTCTTTGACGGCAGGATTCAACTCATCCAGACTTTTTGCCGTCATTCCTTCAAAAATAAATGGTGTTCCCAATGTAAATGTTGCCCGGAAATAGGTGTTCAGATCTTCCGATGTACCTACACTATAACAGCCATCGGCACCGATTAGGGTTACAAGTATTTCCGGAGGAAGCACAAGTGATTGACCACTGTAACTCTGTAACACCCGCGGGAATCGCAAACCATCGGTAAGGTATGTTTCATCGAATTTTCCTACAGTTGCCAAGTCGTTTCGTGCACCGCCAATTGAACACTGCTGGAAAATAACATCCGGATAATCTTTACGGATGCGTTCAACCATACCAAAGAAATTTTCGTAATAGCGCCAAAAATTATTCTCGGAAAAGCCGTCTTTGGGTGTGTGTGCACCTTGCTTGGTGCCAAATGCATTAAAGTCGAGGCGAAATAAATCGAGATCATAATCTTCGATTATTCTTCTCCATTCCTTCTCAACATATTTTGCGACCTCAGGGTCGTTTATTTTAAGCGCATCTCCGGGACCCTGCCAGTTGGGATGTTGTTCCAGTATTTTA
>JAUVKG010000127.1 GCA_030596365.1 Chlamydiota bacterium
TCTGTTGCCGATCACCATCAGCGCCTATGAAAGAATCCTGGACAACACGCGCAAATACACCCCATTCTGCGCGTATGGCGCGGCCATGGGATACAGTCAAGGATTCGTGACCCAGGCCGCTTTGTTGCTCGACCGTATGGACGAAGCCTCCGAAATGCTCAAGTGGACCGCAAGGCTCACCTATTACGACGCTCCGATCGAGAAGGAAAAATATCTCGTCCCGGAAGGTGCGGAAATCATCCCGACCGGCGAGTTTTGGCATCGCATCGGCGATCTGGGCAACGGCGTTCAGCAGGCGGAAACGATCAAGACTATGCGACTCGTCATGGGGATCGACAATACCGGCGGCGACTACCAGCTTCGCTTAGTTCCGAGGTTGCCGATGGATTGGACGAGTATCAAAACCGGAAACTACCCCATCTGGATACAGAATAATGGTAAACCGCATAGGGTTGAATTTGGCTACGATCTTCAGCGAATAGGCAGAGGGTTGCTCTTCACGGTAACCAGCGACACGGTTTTGCCAAAACTTGAGGTTCGTCTTGGAGCGCTCAAAAAGCCGGATCCGGCTTTCGGAGTTTTGCTTAATGGGAAGTACATCAAATCCACCACCGCAAAAAGCGGAGACTCCTACTGGGTAACCTGCGCCATCCCGGCGGGGGAAAAGAAATTCACGGTGGAAGTCCGGTAGCAATGTTCGGAAAATCCCATGTAGTTGGACCAGCCCGTTCTCAAAAATAAAAGCCGAAATGAAACAATATTCTGATAGCCAACGAGTATGAAGGAAAATTAATGTAAAGTGTATTAACAAAAAAAATAACACAAAGAAAAGAAGAAAAGTTATGAAAAATGTAATCCTTTTAACTTTATTTACAGGACTTATCATGTCTCAAAATATTTCTGCTCGAAACTTTAACAAACCGGAAGATTTTATCCCATCGCGTGTTCTCACCGAACGGCTTGCCGTTAACTCAAGAACAATAGCCGCGACAAGCGAAAAAGTTCCTAACTCCGCTTTACTTGTTTTAGCGAGAAAATCCAATCCTTGTAGTGTATTAAATAATGTGGCAAAAATTGTTCCCGGAATAGAGAAAAACAAAAAGAATATCTGGACTGATAAAGCTAAAAATGTTAAAGTAGAAGACGAACCCGGAAGCGTAGTGGCAGATTTTGAAATTGACGGTGTAAAACTCAAATCAGAAATTTCTCCTCTGCTCACAAACAGCGATACGGGATCCTGGGAAGGTACAATTATTTATAGAATAGAAACACAACCTGAAACAAAAACTGTTTTACAAATCAATGGCGGAATCGGTATTTATTCCACCCATCAGAAATGGGCGGAAGTACTTGACGACAACAAAAAACTACCGCTTATCGATTTACAATTTAAAAATAAAATCGCTAATTATGTCAGCAGCAACGATAATCTTTTTGTTTACTTCAAAAGTTCAGGCAAAATGTCGAAAAACAAAAAAGGAAACGTAATTCTTACTTTCGATAAGGGAAGCGGATGGGTAATGTTTTCGTTTTCTGCAAAAAAGGAAATTGCGGAAAAACTTATTCAGGAAAATGCGATTAAAGAATATGAAAAACTGAAACAACATTATAAAAAAATGATGGAAAGTTCTCTTGATACTCCGGTGAAATCCATGAACGAAGCTTTCCACTCGGCAATTTATAATCTCGAATATTCATGGATAGCGCCTTTTGGATGGAACGAATGTCCGCATCATTGGAATACTCTTTGGCACATGCAGGCAACAGCAGGCGCCGAATGGCTTGGTCAGACAGACCGTTCGCTTCTTTGCACAATGACACATGCAAACAACCTTTTACCAAATGGTTCCGCGCCACAATTATCACCGGATGGAATTAAACGCGATGATTTTGGCGGATCAAGTCATTTTTGGGCTTGGCAGGTTAAACATTATCTTGATTTCACCGGCGACAAAAAATTCGCGAAAGAAATTATTGAACCGTTTCAGACAAATTTGAACTTCGTTTTTACAGAACGCGATCCTGACAATAATTTATTGATTTACTGGAAACAGCAAATTGGTAATCAGGAGGATTTTAACGCAACTCCTTACGATGGAACCACGCCTACCATTGAAGGAATAAACATGCTGAAAACGCGCGTGATTCTCGCGGAACTTCAGGACGATAAAGAAACAGCCGAATTTTACAAAGCAAAAACTGTCGCGGCTTTGAAAATTCTAAAAGAAAAACTTTGGATGAAAGATTTGGGAAGATTCGCTTTTTACATTGACCCGACAGGAAAACTTTTTCTTGATGGCCAGTATCAAACGTATTCTTATCCAACTATTTGGGATATAGTTGACGAATTTGACGGCTACACAAGTTTACGCCATTTTCGTGACAGATTTCAAGGTGAAAACGGCGAGATTTATTGCGCAAATATGTGGCCTACTCATCATCCCAGAACTTGGGGTAGTCAGGCCGGCGCCGCGCAACAGCCGTGGGGAGCATGGGCTTTCGCGAAGGCAGGTCTGAACAATGAAACATATCGTCCGTTAAAAGCTGTTGCTGACTGGGTGATGGACTTAAACCATCGCGGTTCGTGGCCGGAAATAGCCATCGAGGGTGTTAACGCCTACTTTTCTCCGCCGGCAGGTTTGTATATCGCAGCAGTTGCTGAAGCGCTTTTTGGAATGAATGTTAATCGACTTGAAAACACGATGACTATTTCTCCTTCGTTTCCTGATGAATGGCCGGACGCGAAGTTGAATTTGCCGGAATATCAGGCAGATTATAAACGTGAAGGTAATACAATAAATTACACGATTAAAAATTCTGAAGCGATATCTTACAAAATAAAATGGAGTTTTCCGCCGTTAAAAATCAAAAAACTTTTAATTAACGGTAAAAAAGCTAAATATAAAATTGAGACCGGAATCGGAAGAATTATTTTAAATGCCTCCGTGCCGAAAGGAAAAGAAATAAATATTTCCTTAGAAATCGAGCCACTTAAATTTATCGTGAAATATCCTAAATCTATTGCCGAAGGTGAAAAGTTTGATGTAAATATTCCCGGCGTGAAAATCGTTGATGTGAAAGATAGAAGCGGCTTGCTTGAAGAGTGGAAAATAAACCAAACCGGCGCGATAAATTGTCAGCTTAATTCTGAACTATTAGAAAAATATAATAGTTACGGGCGACTTGGGCAGCTAAACTTTTCGCGAAGGACTTTCTTCGTTCTATGTGAATCAAAATCCGGAATTGAGTTCTGGCAGCCGATAGACTTCTCTGTTTTGCCGCCTGTCGAAGTTGCAGCAACCGGCGAAGCGAAAATTAAAGGAAATAATTTGGTCATTCCTGTAAAAATCAGAAATAATACTCTGAAAACTATCAAGGAAATGTGGATCCAAACACCCAACGTCCAACGTCCAAATTATTCCTCCGCGCTCTGAGAAGGAAATAGAAGTTTCTTTACCAAAAATTATCGCTGATAATTTGTCGCAAGGAGATAATAAATTAAAACTGCTTGTTGCCGGAGTTGGTGAAATAGATTTTATTGTTTCTTTTGAAGATGGTTCCGCAACTAATAATTCAAAATTAATTCAAGTTGAATTGCCTGAAGATGAAATGATTCCTGACAAAGATTATATGCAAACACGCAGCAGTGATACAGTTCAAAATATCTGGCATTTTTACTATTCGGTAAGCATAACGCCGCTTCAGGGACTTGAAGGCCAAACAAATATTATTGTTCCGGGAATCGAAAATTTTCCTGTAAAGATTGCTGACCGAAAATTTATTCCTGTTTCCAGTCAGTTCGGTAAACCAATGTTCAAAATTAATTTGCCGGTCGGGAAATACAAAAAAATATGGCTTGTAGTTTTACCGATAATTGACTGGCACGATCTATTTTCGCCGGTTGCTGTTGTAACTTTGAAAAATGGAATTGATAAAGTTGTCTGCTCGAAAATTTTGCGACTCCCCGGAGATTTGGATTGGTGGTGGACGAAAAACTTTGTGTATGCCAATTATGCCACGGCACAGGAAAAAAGAACAAAACGAAATGTGCTTCTGCCACTGCTTTCTCCGAATGACAGCGATTGGAAAGAAGGAAAACCACCGCATTTCCCGCATTATGACGAATGGGCGGATTGCAGAAATATCATCACCCCAAGCTGTGTTTTAGATGTAATAGAAATAGATTTGCCGGAAACGCAAAATTTGAAATCGTTACAGTTTGAAACCGTTGGCGTTGATCCCGCATTTGGAATTCTTGGAATCATTGCTGAAATTGAAAAACCGTAATCCGTTGTCTTAATTCTTAGAAAATGGAAACAATTATGTTAATTAAAAAATTTGTATTGCTGTCCCTATTTGTTCTTATGTTGTGGCTTGTGCAAGGCTGCGGAAATTCGCAAGAAGGAGTTGTGCCGGTTGATTCTACTCAAGTGATGTCTTTAGATGGCAACGAGATGCTGGCAACCGCCCCGAATAATACTCGACTCGACAGCTCGGTTCTTCCGGAAATAGCATTTGCCTGCATCGTTGGAGAGCATTTTGAAAATGACAGATCATGGCAGGATGAAATAGATATCATTGCTGATTACGGCATGTATAACCTTATTACTTTGACAATGCGGCTCGCAGGCCATCCTGTTGATGAGACTCAGACAAAAGAATTATTCCGTAAGTATGTAGATTATGCCGGTAGCAAGGGCATTGGCGTCCTTATTGATTTGGATCCGCGTCTTGCTCGAGAGGAGTTTTATCGTTGCTATTCAAATGAGATGCAGAAAGTTGTCATCCTTAAAGAGTTGCTCGCTCAGGGAGCTTCAACGGGTTTTGAAATAGAGAGTTTTTCCTGTGGCGATCATATGTCTGGCAGAGGCACTCCATATTATCCTATGAAAGGTAGATTTGTTAAGGCTTTGGCGGGCAATAAAAATAGTGAGGGGAAAATTATTGCTGAAAGCCTTAGTAATATTAGTGAACAGGTCAATATTACACAAGCTGATTCAAATAGTGTTGCCGGTGTGTTTGAGAGTTCAGAGCCAATCACCCTTTCAAATTTGTTCGTGTTGGTTGAGTTTACAATATTTACCCCGGATGTATTTTCACCTCATATAATAGATTATCAGCGTCAGTTGATTCAGATGTATTCTGATTTGCCGCTGAAAGGTGTTGTCAAAGACGAATGGGGCTTTCCACCTACACAGTCGATGATGTTGGATCACACAGCTTTTTGGTATTCTGATTTTTATGACCAGGCTTATCAGCAACAGTCAGGCAGAGCTTCTCTGTTGGATGACTTGTTACTGATGGCCTTTGACTTTCAAGACAAGAAGACTGAACGGCTGTATGCAATTAACAACTACATGGATTTGAATTATAAACGCAATGAAGAAATAGAGTGTTGCTATTACGATGACGTCAAAACGATTTACGGTACCAATGCGATAGTTACTAAACATGCAACATGGTATCCGAGGATTAATGGGCATGAAATTCTTAAAAACGGTCTGATTTGGTGGGCGGCTAAGAGAGATTGGGCTCAGACGGATGAAATAACACCTCTTTCAGCCTGTACAGCCCTAAGTAAAAAATTCAATTCGCCCAACTGGCTCAATGAAGGCTATTCTGAAAAGGTGGTGGATTATCAGAGAAATATTTGGCGTTATGCTTTAGCTGGCGGCAGAATGGTCTATCTTATTGAGCCTCTTATTAAGCCTGATATATTGCTTAACTCCGATCTTATCAACGCCCAGTGCACGGTTAGGCTATTGAATTTTATTTCGCGTTCACCTTTGGATTGTCCCGTTGCTATTGTGTTTGGCCACGAGAGTCTTATGAACTGGGCAGGAGAAAGCTATCTTGATTACGGCGAGCAATTATCGCTTAATTTGTGGCAGGAAGGCTATGCTGTCGATTTGTATCCGAGTAGTGAAATTGCCGCCGACACTCTTGAAATTACCGACGATGGTTATATAAAAGTAGGTCCTCAATCATACAGCGCTTTAGTGCTGTATAATCCAGATTTATCATCACCGACTGTTGCAGTTTTTTTTAATTCCAAATCGATAAGCAACACAGCTCTTTATCGTATTGGTAGCTGGCAGCATGATAACAACGGAGAGCCCTTTGACGGCAATAGCGCATTGCCCGGGCAGTTTACGGTACTTGATAGCAAAGATGCTTTGGCTGAAATCGTTTCCGATTTGTCCGCAGCCAATGTTTCAACCCAGACACCATTAACAGAACCATTTGGATTCTGGGATTTGCATCCTAACCCAAATCAAATTGAAATGCCTGCTCCCGATGGGACAGCAAAACTCATTGACGGGACGGTAATCAGGATACGGGCGGGCGAGCCATATATTGGAGAATCAATCGATGAGACCATCATGGTTGATTCGGTTCCGGTCAAAGCCAAAGCCAGAGGGCTTTTTGCTGCCAGGGTCGATGAATCAGGCCAATTGGAAGCTATTGCTGCCGGCCGGTTGTCTATGGTGGAAGCGGCTGGATTATCACTGGATTTGCCGGCGCCTATGGATATTGCATTGTGGCGTAACGGTGATGGCCATTGGCAAGGCGTTGTCCAGGGCATTGCCAATACTAATTTACCGCAATGTTTGCGAGAGCTGACAGATAATTGGCAATTCCTTAGTTTGCCGCAGCCTATTGAAGCTTCGCAAAGCAGCCAAAATGACATCAATGATATGAATTAAATAAATCTTTATATAGTTCCTGTGCAGGTATCCAAATGTATTTTGTCTCTATTTTAATCAAACTAAAAAAAGGAAATTTATTGTAAAAATGAAAATTATAAATCCTATTCTCCCAGGTTTTTATCCCGATCCATCTATTTGCAAAAAAAACGATTTTTACTATATTGCAAATTCAAGTTTTCAGTGGTGTCCCGGAATTCCTATTCATCGAAGCAAAGATTTGCAAAACTGGGAATTTGTAAGTCACGTGCTTACAAATTCTTCGTTGGCAGATTTAAGCAGAATTGGGGATAGTTACGGAATTTGGGCGCCTGATATTACTTACGCTGATGGAAAGTTCTGGATAATTTACACAATTGTTTCTTCTTTATTCAGCGACCTTTATATTGATAACAACTATCTCATAACATCGGAAAATATTGAAGGTCCTTGGTCAAAACCGGTTTACCTTAATTCTACAGGTTTTGACCCTTCGGTTTTCCATGACGATGACGACGAAAAAAAATACATAGTAAACATGCTTCGCGACAACACGCCCGGTGAAGATTTATTCGGCGGAATTCTTGTTCAGGAATATGACGCTATTAAGAAAAAAGTTATCGGTGAACCTGTAAATGTTTTTAAAGGTTCAGGACTTATGGCAACAGAAGGTCCCCACATCTTCAAAAGAAACGGGTACTATTATTTGCTTGTTGCGGAAGGCGGAACAGGTTATCATCACGCTGTAACAATTACGCGCTCAAAAAAAGTTTTCGGCCCTTACGAAATTCACCCTGAAAATCCAATTCTGACCGCAAAAAGAAAAAATACCAGATTGCAAAAGTCCGGCCATGCA
>JAUVKG010000201.1 GCA_030596365.1 Chlamydiota bacterium
ATCCTTATTCACGCTATTATTGCTGTGGCAATGGCTTTTGTTATTGTTTCAAGTTCAGAGACTATGCGTGATGCGATAACAAGTGTTTTCAGAAAACCCGCAAAGAAAAAAATTGAACAGCCGAAACCGGTTGTTAAGCCGAAAAACATTCCGGTAAATATTCCTCCTCCTCCGCCTAAAATGAAAAAGATGCAAAAATTGGACAAGAGGATGGTTGTGAAAAGAAATATTAAAAGCAAATTACGGCCTAAAACTCTTTCTTTTAAGAAAAAAACTAAAATAGATTTTAAAACAGCTAATAATCTCGGTAAAAGTGTTAAAAATTTGATGTATCGTGATTATGCCGCAAAACATGGCGTCGAAGGAGGTGGGAAAACTCTTCGTGCTATTATTGATAAAATCGTTCTCGTTTCTTATGAAGGCGGTGACTGGGACTGCGAATTCCATCATTATAAAGATAAAAAAGGGAAAACTGTAGTTGATTTTAAACACGGCTCACTCATAAATCTTATCAAAGAAATTGAGCGAAGAACTGACATAGATGTTAAAAATAAAATTCCTGTTGTTGTTCGTGCTGATTCATCCGAAATACATAACAGCCCATTCGTTTATATTACAGGACATAAAGATTTTAAGTTAACTGATGCTGAAGTCGAAAACCTTAGAACTTATATCCTGCAAGGTGGAGCTATCGTTGCAAACAGCTCGCTGCCCGGAAGGCGTTCGCGTTTTGATGTTGCATTCCGTCGTGAGATGAAACGTGTGATTCCCGATCATGATTTAAAGCCGATTAACAACAAACATTCTGTTTTGCGTTCTTTTTATGATTTTAAAGAAACACCGGTGGGAATGAATTATTGGCAGGAACCTATTGAAACTATTGAAATTGATGGCAGAGTCGTGGTAATTTATAATCTTAACGATTATGGCGACTTTATGCTTGCTGCTCTTGATTCTACAGGTAACGCAATCAAATATGGACTCGCCGCTGACGCGGAAGGACATTTCCGCTGGCAGGGTCCGAGAATATGGCATAATGAACGTAAACTTTATGCTAATGCGGAAGATTTTCAAACAACTCTTGACGCATATATGATGAACATCAACATCCTTGCGTATCTTCTTACCAGATAATTTTCTATTTTACATCAGACGTGCATTTTGGTAAAATATAATAGGTTAAAAAAATTCAGTCAAATATAATTACGAATTGGGAGTTAATAATGCCAACAATTTCTATGTTTTACGGTATTCTTATACGTATGTTTTTTAAGGATATCGATAAACATCATTTGCCACATATTCATGCTGAGTTCCAAGGCGAAATAGCTGTCTATTCTATACCTGATGGTAAACTTCTTGCTGGGTCGATATCGCCTCCAAAAGAGAAATTGGTTGTTGCCTGGATTGAAATCCACAAAGATGAATTACTTGCTGATTGGGAACTTGCTGTTAACGGGAAAAATCCATTTAAAATCAAAGGATTAGATCAATGAGAATTACTGAAGTCAAGCCTAATAAAAACTACACACTTCAAATAGTTTCTGAAGATGGGGATATGGGCATTTTTGACGTGCGACCATATTTAGAATTTGAAGCTTTTTCTGATCTGAAAGATCAAAAAGCTTTTCAAAGAATTATGAACGGTGGTTATTTTGTTGAGTGGGATTGTGGAGCAGATTTATCAGCTGACACTATTGAAGCTCATTTGAAAATTAAACAATGTTAATTTCAACAGGAAATGGCGAAAAAATAACACTCGACACTTACAATGACTCCCCAACGCAAAAGGTGGTGTTTAAGGGATCTCTCCCTCCCCAAGCGCTTGATGAACTACGCGAGCTCTACCTGGTCCGTTCCAAACTCTATCCAGTTGCCTACCTACTACTTACCGTTGTCACAGGCGGCTTAAGCGTAGCGAACTTTTTCTCTGACTCAGACATTGGCTCTGGTATCTTCTTCGGGTTCTGCTCTTTGGTACTCTTTTATCTGGCAGTACTTGCTCCAAAGATATCATGTCATTCTTGGCTTGCTCAGATCACAGAAATTCCGCTTACTGGACAGCTCGATACGTTTGGTGTAACTCTTAAGTTACAGAGCAACGTGATTTTGTGGGAAGACTTCATACATGCTCGAGTTGGCAATAACGCCATACTTTTATATTTCTCCAAGATTAATGCAGTTCCTGTCCATAAAGTGCTTTTCGGCACTGAAGACGAATGGGTCGCAGCGAAGAGTCTCATCCACCGCAGTATAAGCAGTATCCATGTAGTAAACTAAAAGCTCGATATGCCACGGCACAAAAAACAGGTGGTTAAGCCGTTTGCTTTAGCGATTTTGTTATATTTTTTACTTTAATTCTAATTCTTTATTGACCTGCTTTATTCGTTTTAGTATAATCTTTTCATAAAGTTAATTTAATAGTAAATTGAAACTGATTTTGGAGAAAACATCCATGAATACACCATATTCCCCCAGCCTAAGTCATAAAGAAGTTAGTGAAACTATATCGAAACTTGGTATTAAAAAATCAAATACTAAAATTTGGCAGCTTCTCATTTTAGGTGCTTTAGCAGGATTATATATAGGATTTGGCGGACAGTTTTTTCTGGTGACTGTAGCAAGCGGGATGGGCAAGGTTGCCGGCGGAGTAATGTTTAGCGTTGGCCTTATACTTGTTGTTGTAGCCGGAGCTGAACTCTTTACCGGAAATGTTACGATTCTTATAGGAGTACTCTCTACGGTTATTTCTAAAAGAAGAATGCTGAAAAACTGGGTAGTGGTCTATATCGGCAATTTCATTGGTTCTGTTATCTTGGCCTGGTTAGTGTATAAAACAGGTCTTTTGGGCAAAGCAGGGGCTTTAAATGACCTTGGAGCTTTATCTGTCCAAGTGGCAGAATATAAACTGGCGATCCCATTTTTCCAAGCTTTTATCAGGGGTGTTTTTTGTAATATTTTAGTAATCCTGGCAATTATTATGGCAATAATGGCCAAGGATATCGCATCAAAAATATTGTGCATTGTCTTTCCTATCGCCTGTTTTGTCGCCTGTGATTTTGAGCATTGCGTGGCTAATATGTATTTGATACCTCTCGGTCTATTAGCAAAGGGGATACCTCTTTATAAAACATTTGTTATGTTTGATAATTTGATTCCTGTCACGCTTGGGAATATTGTAGGCGGTGTTTTTATTTTAACAATACACCCTAATAGAATTCGGCAAATAGGCACCCTTTTCAAAAAGAGCCATCCGGATATTAGGAAGTAACAAACATCTTAAATCCCATATCGTTAATCGGAGTTCGATATTCAATTCGATTCGATTTAAGAACAAAATAAAATAGCTTCCCTCTAAAATTTTCTTTGAGCTAACCACCACACGATCATCCAAATCCAAAATCAAAAATCATAAATCCAAAATATTCTCATTTTTTCCAAAATGACGGGAGGAATAATACTAAAACAGTATATAATTCCAGTCTTCCGAGCAGCATCGCGAAAGTCAGCAACATTTTTGCAGGGGGTGTAATCCATGAATAAGTGCAGGTTGCTCCTACTTTGCCCAGCCCCGGACCGATGTTTCCCAAAGCCGCGATAGACGCTGATAAAGAAGTTCTAAAATCCATGTTATAATCTAAAAAGCAAAGAGCTAAAGCAACAATCAAGTAAATAGTTATAAAAAAGAAGAAAAATGACATTACTTTATGAAGTGTGCCGGGAGGAATACGTACTTTATTGAGCCTTACATTAGAAACAAGATGTGGGAATAAACATCTTTCAAGCTGAACTTTTCCATATTTAAGCAGTAAAATTACCCTTGAATTTTTCATTCCTCCACCGGTCGATCCGCCACATCCTCCGATAAACATAAGGGTTAGCAATAAAATAGTAGCAAACGCCGGCCATAGATTAAAATTTGCAGTAGCAAAACCTGTGGTTGTCAATATTGATATGACTTGAAACGCAGAATAGCGCAGAGAATTGAATAAGCCGGGTTCAACTTCTAATCCGGCGGTGGTGTAAATTGTAATCTTACTTATCATCAAGAATCCGGCAATCAAAAGAGAAGAAAGAATTACCAGTCCGAAATAAAATCTAAACTCTTCGTCTTTCCAGTGGAAAAGAGGTTTACCGCGTAAAGCTTTGTAGTGTAGAATAAAATTACAACCTGCGAGAAACATAAAAATACATATTATAACATCAAAATATGTGCTGTTGTAATAACCAATACTTGCTTGCTGAGTTGAAAAACCACCCGTTGCGAGAGTACCAAACGCGGTACACCAGGCATCAAACATCGTCATATTGCCCATCCATAATAAAAGTACTTCTGCGACAGTTAATAAAAGATAAACCCCCCAGAGAATTTTCGCGGAGTTCGCGATTCTCGGAGTAAGTTGATCGGATGTTGGTCCGGGAACTTCAGCATTATATAATTGCTGCCCACCGATTCCTAAAAAAGGTAAAATTGCCAATGATAAGACAACAATTCCCATTCCGCCTAACCAATGTGTTAAGCTCCGCCAGAAAAGCAGTCCTTTGGGTAAATCTGCAATACCATAAAGGAGGGTTTTTCCATTCGTAAGAAGCAGTTTATTATCCAAAACACTTGCCCCTGTCGTTGTGAATCCTGACATAGTTTCAAAGAAAGCATCGAACCAAAACATGTCTAAAATTATCATAAATGGTATACAACCAAAAACAGATGCTACAATCCAGCCTAAAGTAACAATACCAAAACCCTCACGAATTCCCAACTGAATTTTTTTATTTTTTGATCTTGTCAGTAAAAATAAAATAGAACCAAAACCAATGGAAAAAGCAGCGCTTATAAACATTTGGGTTACAGCATCCTGCCGGTCGTTCATCAACCACCCGACAACTCCCGAGATGAGAATCATCAGTCCAATGACAACAACAAGAGCAGAAACAACATTTATAACAGCGCGTTTATTCATTAATATTTTATGATTTTACGATTGAAACGATTTTATGATTTTCAATTAATCCATTAATCCAATAATCCAATAATCCAATATTCCAATATTCCATTAATCCACAAGCTGGAAGCTTGTGTTACTTTGTAAACAGCTTTTTCTTAGTAAAGAGTTTCCCGAGTTTTTTTGCAGTATCCTTTGTTGTAATAATAGCAATAATATCACCTGTTTTTAATTCAAGACTACCTGAAGGAACGATAACTTCGTTTCCGTTTCTGAAGACAAGAGCAATAACAGCATAATCTAAAATTCCGCACTCATGAATTTGTTTATTACACAGCTCAGATCCCGATTCAATTTCAAATTCATAAACATAAGCATCAACTCTGTGCAAGACGGCATCAATGCTTAGTTTTCCTGTTCCGGTACCGAGGTGTCTCAGTACAGTATTTACAGCTACAAGGCCTGAATTAAAACCACAATCAATTACATCAAGATCCGGAACAACTTTTATATATTCGCCCTTTTTAGTTGTAGCAATTACTTTTTTAGCACCATGTTTTTTGGCAAGAACGCAACTTAAAATATTATCCTCATCATCATCAAGAACACTAATATAAACATCACAGTCACTGATACCGGTTTCTTTAAGTATAAAGTAATTGGTAGGGTCTCCATTAATTACTTTCATATCAGATTCTGTTTTGTCTATAATTTCTTCACATTTATTAAAATCACTTTCTATTACACGAACATCAAATCCGGTT
>JAUVKG010000192.1 GCA_030596365.1 Chlamydiota bacterium
AGAAAAGTACTGAAATTTAATGGAATAGATGGCTATAAATTTACTTTTGGACCGGCTGAGTGGGTGCTTGTTAGACCATCAGGAACAGAACCGATTATTCGCTGTTATATGGAAAGTGATACACCGGAAAACGGCCAAAAACTTAAAACCGATTTAATGAAATTTGTGAATGTATAATTAATGACACACAAACCAAAAACCAAAATCGCTATAATCGGCAGCACGGGTTCTATAGGACTCAGTGCGCTTGATGTTATTCGTGAGCATAAAAACAGATTTGAAATCATCGCTCTTGCTGCCGGTTCAAATGCCGAAAGGCTTAAATTGCAAATTGATGAGTTTAAGCCGCGTTTCGCAGCGCTTTCTGATGAAAATGCTGCATTGCAGCTTGAAAAAAAATGTTCAAACATCGAATTTCGAGCAGGTGAAGAAGGCGTTGCTTCTCTTTGCGAAATTGATGACGTGGACATTGTTCTTGTATCTGTGGTTGGAATCGCAGGACTGGAACCGGCGCTGAAAACTTTGCGCGCGGGTAAAAGACTTGCAATTGCTACGAAAGAAGTGTTTGTGGCAGCAGGTCAATTAATTCTTGATGAAGCTAAAAAATATAATGCGGAAATATTACCGGTTGACAGCGAGCATTGTGCAATCTTTCAATGTATGCAGGCTGCCGGAGCGTTGAAAAACAAAAGTGTAGAGCGGTTAATCTTAACTGCTTCGGGCGGGCCGTTTTTCGGAAAAAAATATGACGAATTAAAAAATGTTACTCCAATGCAGGCATTGGCTCATCCAACGTGGGATATGGGAAGTAAAATCTCTATTGATTCGGCAACTCTAATGAATAAAGGGCTTGAAGTGATTGAAGCGCGATGGCTTTTTGATGTTCCGGCGGAACAAATCGACGTTGTAATTCATCCTCAATCAATTATTCATTCTTTAGTTGATTTTTGTGATGGTGCTGCAATCGCTCAAATGTCAAATCCTGATATGAGAATGCCGATCCTTTACGCGTTTACTTTTCCCGAACGCGCACCGTTAAAAATGCCGTCGCTTGATCTCGCAAAAATAGGGAATCTAACTTTTTTTAATCCCGATTGCAATGTATTTCCGTGTCTTAAATTGGCTTATGCGGCACTGAAAGAAGGTGGAATTGTTCCGGCGGTACTGAACGCTGCAAATGAGATTGCAGTTCAGAAATTTCTTGATGGCAAAATCAATTTCATTGAAATCCCATCTCATATTGAGAAAAAAATGGAAAAATGTAATAATATAGCTAAACCTACATTAAAAGATATTATCGCCGCTGACAAATGGGCGAGGGAAATTGAGTAATGGAATTGGGATTTAACTTGACAAAAGATAATTCTTACGATATAATGTAAACGTAATAATTAACTCTTTTAATATAATTAAGGTCGTTTTATGGATAAAATAATGTCAACCCGTGTAGATGAATCTGTAACTTTTTTGTTAGATCATTTAGCGCAAAAATTACACACTTCTAAAAAAAATGTTGTTGAAACTGCCATTCGTATGTATTCAGAAAAAGTGAATGGTCAAAATGATTTTGATACTTTTAAAGAAACATGCGGAGTTTGGAAACGCGACGAATCTGCATCGGCTACAATTAAAAAAGCGCGTAAAACATTTAATTCATCTTTTACTCGTCATTGTTTATGAGAGCATACATAGATTCAGATGTGCTTATCTGGCATTTACGCGGTAATAATAAAGCTTTGAATTTTCTTACAAAGTTAAACCGAAATCATCAATACGAATTTTGGACCGGCGCAATGCAGCGCGCGGAAATCATTTTTTTTATGCGTGACAATGAAAAAAACAGTACACTTAGCTTTTTATCTCATTTTAAAACGTCGCCGGTTTCAGAAAAAGTAATTGACAAAGCCGGAGAATTTTATCGTGCGTGGAATCCATCTCACGGAATTGATATTAATGATGCAATTCTTGCTGCAACAGTTCAGGAAACCGGTGGTATTATTTTTTGTCAAAACATTAAACATTATCCAATGCCTAATATTCTGGTTCAACGTGCATGGAAGTAACAATTTAGTAATTTAGCAATTTAACAATTTAACAATTTAACAATTTAACAATTTAATTATATGACTTTACTTTGGTTTATTATCGTAATTGGAATTATTGTCTTCGTTCATGAATTCGGACACTTCATTGTCGCGAAAATGTGCGGAGTTTATGTCGATACCTTTTCTCTCGGATTCGGCCCGAGAATATTTTGGTTCAAAATCGCTGAAACTGAATACAGAATCTCAGCTATTCCCCTCGGTGGGTATGTTAGAATGGCCGGGCAGGTTGATGTTCCGGAAGAATATGACAAGGAACTTGCTGAACGCTACAAAGAGGTTCCATCGTATCGACGTTATGATAAACAATCAGTTCCTAAACGTATGGCAATCATCGTTGCCGGCCCGCTTATGAATTTATTATTTGCTTTACCGGTTGCTTTTTTGCTATTGTTTCTTGGTGCTAATGAGCCGCTTGATATTGATGTAACGACTATCGGAAATATTATTCCTGGCTCGCCGGCGCAAATTAGCGGATTGATTCCCGGTGATAAAATTCTGGCAATTGCAGGATATGAAGTGAAAGCATGGCAGGATGTTATTAATCAAACAAGAAAAAGAATAGGTACAAAAACTTCTATCACTTACGATAGAAACGGCAGAGAAATAATAGCTGAAATTAATCCCGTACTTGATGAAGAAAAAGGCTTTATGGGCATTGGCGTTTCAAGAATGATGCGTGCGCAGATTACTGCTATCGTATCAAATTCTCCGGCGTATAAAAGTAAACTTCAGCTTGGAGATGTGGTGGATAGGATTATAGGAATCAGAACTACTGAACTTTCAATGGAACAGTTGGTTAAGGAAGTTAGAAAGCATCCAAATCAAAAGCTGCTGCTTGGAATTAAACGTTTCCTGCCAATCCGATATGCATCACAAAGTAATACATTTACTTCTACAAATATTTATATTACAACTAAACGCGCGGGCAAAATCGAGCACATTTCTATTATTCCTGACTCGGAAATTATTTTTTGTGAAGAATCTGCGCCAACAAATTTTCAAGCTAAAACAGGTGATGAAATTTTGCTGGTTAACGGAAGAAAAATAAGCACAGAACAATTATCTGAATATATTGCTAATTTACCTAAAGGTAAAGCAATACTTACCGTTGAAAGAACGACAGGCAGAGTTACAAAATCAAAAATGTCTACAAATATTAATGTCAATATTGTTGATGTTGGACAGTTGGGCGTTATTTTTACTCCCGCACATCAACGAATTATGTACCATATGGCTAATGCAATTAATGAATCTCCAAAACGCGCAATGGAAAAAATTGATGAAACTGTTCAGGTCTTAAATATGCTCATTCAAAGAAAACTCGGGTTGAACTCGCTTGCAGGACCAGTTGGCATCGCAAGAATAACCGGTGCAGCTGCCCGATCCGGTTTTGATGTTTTGTTAAACATAGTACTTTTGATTACTGTTAATCTTGGCATCTTAAATCTTCTTCCATTGCCTGTGCTCGATGGCGGTCATCTTGTTTTACTCGCTGCGGAAGGAATTTACAGAAAACCGTTATCATCAAAGTTTGTTTTATGGTATCAGAAAATCGGCTTTTTCCTGCTTATCGCTCTTATGGGTTATGTACTTTATAACGATATTGTAAGATGGATAATCGATAGCGATAAAATCGGACTGATACTTGGTAAACTCGCTCAATTGATTGGAATGTAAATAATAGTTAATAGTTAATAGTTAATAGTTAATAGTTAAAAGTTAATAGTTAATAGTTAAAAGATAAAGAAATTCTATACCATAATTTAAAAATTTATTTTTAAATTAATAAACAACATTAAATAATATATAAAATGACTAAGAAAAAACAATCGTTCGAACAGTCACTGACTCAACTCGAAGACGTTGTCGGTAAAATGGAAAGCGGAGAAATTCCTCTTGATAAATGTATCGACCTATACGAAAATGGTGTCAAACTTGCCGACTTTTGCGCTAAGGAACTCGATGCGGCAGAAAAACGAATTGAAAAACTTCACAAGAAAAATGAAGGGGAATTCGAAACTACTCCCTTCGATGATGAACCGGAAGAAAAAATATCCGACTCTAATAACAATGTTCCATTTTAAATGATAAATAAATTTCTTGACAATATCTCTTCGCCTGAACAACTTAGGCAACTGAATGAAAAAAACTTGCCTGCCGTTTGTGACGAGTTGAGACAATTTATTATTGACCACGTGGCTCAGATAGGTGGTCATTTTGCTTCTAATCTTGGCTCGGTTGAACTTACAGTCGCGCTGCATTATGTTTTCAACACACCTGAAGATGAAATTGTATGGGATACCGGCCATCAGGCGTATCCGCACAAAATTCTTACCGGGCGAAAAGATAGATTCGATACTATTAGAAAATATAAAGGCCTGTCGGGTTTTCCATCACCGGAAGAAAGTCCTTATGATACTTATCACGTAGGCCATGCAGGTACGTCAATCTCTGTCGCACTCGGACTGGCAAAAGCACGTGATCTTAAAAATAAAAAACATCACGTTGCCGCTGTTATTGGCGATGGAGCGTTAACAAGCGGACTTGCTTTTGAAGGACTTAACAATGCTCACAACGCGAAAAAATTTATTGTTATATTGAACGACAATGAAGTTTCTATTTCAAAAACAATGGGAGCTTTCGCAAAGCATTTCAGTAAAATTGTCGTAAATCCAAAATTCAGAAGATTCAAACAAAAAACCGGCGCTGTTATTAGTAAAATTCCGCTTGTCGGGAATGTCTTGACACGGATTATTATACGGCTTCAGGGTGGTATTAAACATATCCTCGCACCGCAAAATGTTTTTGAAAATCTCGGATTCCATTATATTGGGCCCGTTGACGGACATAACGTGATTGAAATGGTTGAAATTTTAAAAATGTGTAAAACTGAAACTGAAATTCCAATCCTTTTGCACGTCATGACTAAAAAAGGTCACGGATTTAAACCTGCTGAGTCTGATCCGGAATCTTATCACGGCGTAACGCCATTCGACAAAAATGTCGGATTGCCAAACGGAAAAAAATCAACTCCTACTTATACAGAAACATTCTCGGAAATTATTTGCAATGCAGCTAATGAAAATAATAAAATAGTGGTGATATCTGCAGCTATGTGCAGCGGAACAGGTATGACAAAATTCGCAAAAGAAAATCCAAACCGTTTTATCGATGTCGGTATCGCTGAACAGCACGCTGTTACTTTCGCGGGTGGTCTCGCTGCCCGTGGCCTGATTCCTGTTGTTACTATTTATTCTACTTTTCTTCAGCGTGCTTACGATGAAATTGAACATGATGTTTGCCTGCCGAATCTTCCCGTTATTTTTGCGATCGATCGTGCCGGACTTGTCGGTGGAGATGGTAAAACGCATCATGGAGTTTTTGATATTTCTTATCTGCGCCATTTGCCTAATATGAAGATATTTATGCCGCGAGATAAAGCGGCAATGGAAAAAGCTTTGGATTTTGCAATCGAAAATAATTCCCCTTGCGCTATAAGGTATCCACGTGGTCCAATTTTACAGAATGGATACGAATTACCGGATTTCTCATCAGAAAAAATCACCTCTTGGGAAACTCTTAAATCAGGAGATGATGTAACGTTGATAGCTATTGGTCAAATGGTCTTTCGCGCATTTAGCGCCGCAGAAATTCTCGAGAAAAACGGCATAAAAACAACCGTAATTGATGCCTGTGCAATTCAACCGCTTGATGAAAATACCTTGCTTCAATCCGTAGAGAAAAATAATAAAATCGTGACTCTTGAAGATCATGTTCTCTCCGGTGGATTCGGCGCTGCAATTACAGAAAAATTATCTGATAAAAATTGTGAGTATCATATCCTT
>JAUVKG010000162.1 GCA_030596365.1 Chlamydiota bacterium
AGCCAAATCGTTTTTATTGAATATGCGCCACGACCGCGTTTTATGAACAATAAATCCGTTGATATTATGAGTGTTCGCGAAATGTGGGATGTTCGGGAATACTATGGAAGTAACGAGATTGTTGCAATAGCCGACAGCGGAATTGATGTTGGAACTCTCGGCTCGGGTATTCATGATGATTTTAAAAATGGAAGTGGGACCAGCAGAATTATCTCAATTTATGATGTTGCGGGAGACGGACCTGATGATGGGGTTTCAGGACACGGAACACATGTAGCCGGTTCGGTTCTTGGAAACGGAAAGATGTCAGGTGCAAACCCTCTTATCAATAGTTTTCCAAATACCTGTTATGCCGGTTCAGCCCCAAAAGCTAAATTAGTTTTCCAGGCAATCGGAAAAGATGATGGAAGTATCGTTCCTCCTTCTGACTTGCGTGCTCTTTTTGGTCAAGCTTATGCCGATAATGCAAAAATCCATCAAAACAGCTGGGGTTCTCCTTTGTACGGTGTATATAATTCCCATTCAAGAGCCGTTGACGATTTCGTTTATAGCAATCCGGATCTGCTGATATGCTTTTCAGCAGGAAACTCAGGCGCTGACACAACATTGCCTAACGGCGTAGTCGATCCCGGTTCTATGGGATCACCGGGTACTGCTAAAAATTGTCTTACTGTTGGCGCAACTGAAGGAAACCGCCCTGCTTACTCTCTAACCTGGGGAGGCGGCTGGCCGGCACAATTTCCTAATGCTCCAATTAATGCTGACAGAGTGGCTAACGACACAAATGGAATGGCAGGTTTTTCAAGCAGAGGACCGTGCGATGACGGTAGAATCAAACCTGATATTGTTGCACCGGGCACTTTTATTGCTTCAACAAGAACACATGCTATACCTATAGGCACATCAATCCTCTGGGGAAACTCTGATATTCTTGCCGGAAACAGCAATTATGTATGGAGCGGAGGTACAAGCATGTCGACCCCGCTTGTTTCGGGAGCTGCTGCCGTACTGCGAAATTATGTGAGAGAAGAACGAGGAGTTGCCAACCCTCCTGCCGTTTTGCTGAAATCTCTGATGATGAACGGTGCCACTGATTTAGATCCGGGCCAATACGGTACGGGCGCGACACGGGAAATGAATGCGGCACCCAACAGCGTTGAAGGATGGGGAATACTCAATTTGGAAAACAGTCTTTATAAAGATAGTTTTTATTCAATGGAATTCTGGAATGGTTGGGATAATCCTGTAAATAATCCGGGAATGGTTTATACTAATTTCGTTTTTGTAAACACTAATTATCCGGCGAAATTTCTTCTCACATGGACAGATTTTATGGGATCGCGTTATACTTTAAATTCTGACTTTAATGCGATAAGCGGAGGCGGACTTGTTAACGACCTCGATATGCGGGTTATTGACCCAAGCGGAAATACAAATTTCCCGCTTGCGAGAAATACTAACGTTGATTTATTTTATTATACAAATAATAATGCTCTGACTGTAATTAATAGTGACGGACTCTATCAGGCCGAAAGATGTACTGCTCCGGAACTCCCGCTGACTCTTTCAAATATTGAACTGTTAACTTATGACATAGGTTCCTCAGGTGGTAATATTGCTGTTCTTATATGGGCGGGAAGCGACACAATCGGCCAACCGGGCACAGTACTTTTTTCACAAACTATTGCTGTTGGCGCAGGCGGCGGGGTGTCAATTTTGAATATTCCTGTTAATGTTGCTATTACTACAACAAACTTTTATATTGGTACTCAACAAATTTCAGGAAGTAATATGCGGCAGATACGCGATCCTGCCAGTAATTCATCGAGGTCATGGTATAACACCGGCAGCAGTTGGTTAAACGACACTTTCGGTGATTTATGGATTCACGTTTATGGTTCAGCGCCGAACAACGATCATGTAAACAATGTAGAAGGAATAGTTATAAACAATCCTGAAGCCGGAACTTACCGTGTAGAAATTTCCGCTTCTAATATCCCTTATCCACCGGTAAGATATTCCGTAGCGGTATCCGGCGGACTTATACCTGAACCGGTTACTATTTATTATTTATCATTTATAATTTATTATTTATTAAATAAGAGGAAATTTAATTCATAGAATTAAATTTAGTATTTTTGGATTATTGTAAAACATGGCAAGCGCTGAATGTCAAGCGTCTAATGTCTATTTATTTTGCCTGCAAAGAAATTATTTCTTTTGTATTCTTCGTGTCTTAGAGTCTTAGTGGCAGATAAATTTATTCATTAGTGTCTAATAATTACTGGATACAAATTATGATAAAACTTATTGATCATGTTGTTGATAAAAAAGTGCTTGAAAGCGCTGTCAAACGATATCGTGACAAAGGAATTCTTCTTCCGACTTTTGCCCAACAAAAAAATCCGGAACTTATCCCGGAAAAGATTCTCGATAGATTAAAGAACACCGGACTATGGGATTTAGACCCTATCAACCTGTTCAGAATAACCTGGCATAACGAACCAAAAGAAAAAGGCGGGCTTTTCGGTGATGTGAATTATATGGTCCTTCCTCCGGAATTAACCGGTGTTAAAGCTAAAATTGTCGCGCTTATAGGTAAATGGTTCCCAACAGGCTCTCATAAAGTCGGTGCCGCGTATGGCTGTCTCGCTCCAAGAATTACCACCGGACAATTTGACCCGATTTATAACAAAGCTGTATGGCCGTCAACCGGAAATTACTGTCGCGGTGGAGCGTTTGATTCATATATTATGGGCTGCACGGCTGTAGCAATTCTCCCCGAAGAAATGAGCAAAGAACGTTTTGAATGGCTGCATGATATCGGCGCGGAGGTCATTGCGACTCCGGGTTGTGAATCTAATGTAAAAGAAATCTACGATAAATGCTGGGAAATTAAACGCACGAGGAAAGACTGTATTATTTTTAACCAGTTTGATGAATTCGGTAACGCGTGCTGGCATTACAAAATCACCGGTGCTGCAATTGAAGAAGTCTTCAGTAAAATCAAAATCAAAAACGATAAAATAAAACTTGCCGCTTATATCTCAGCAACAGGTTCTGCGGGAACTATTGCCGCGGGAGATTACCTGCGCACAAAATTCCCTCAAATCAAAGTTGTTGCTTCTGAAGCGCTTCAATGCCCTACTCTTTTGCTGAATGGTTTTGGAGGTCATCGAATTGAAGGAATTGGTGACAAGCATGTTCCCTGGATTCATAACACTAAAAATACAGATGTAGTTACAGCAATCGATGACGAAATGTGCATGCGCCTTCTCAGACTTTTCAACGAAGAAACCGGAAAACAATCACTTAAAAATGACGGCGTTCCGGAAGAAATTGTTAATGATCTTCATTTACTCGGTATTTCAAGCATAGCGAATATTTTATCGGCAATTAAAACAGCAAAATATTATGAGCTGACAGAAAATGATGCTATTTTCACTGTCGCTACTGACTCGGCTGATATGTACAAATCAAGAGTTAATGAACTCAGAGATGAACACGGTGATTATACAGAAACAAACGCTAAAATTGATTTCGATGGATGTATTAACGGCGCGACTACTGATAATATGCTGGAACTGAATTATCTCGACAAAAAAAGAATTCATAACTTGAAATATTATACCTGGATTGAGCAGCAGGAAAAAGAACTGGAAGATTTAAATCAATTATGGTATGACAGAGAAATATGGGAAAAGATTTTCGCGCAGCCGGAAAGGTGGGACGAATTGATTAATGAATTCAACAAAATGACGGGACTTTGAATCCGTGGTCCGTGATCCGTGATCCGTGATCCGTGGTCCGTAGTCCGTGGTCCGTGATCCGTGATCCGTGGCCGTGGTCAGTGGTCAGTGTCTGTCCGTGTCTGTCTGTGTCTGTCTGTGTCTGTCTGTGTTTGTCCGTATCGTCCATAACCAGTGACACAAAAATGTCTCGGAGCGCAGCGGAGTAAATGGTTCATTCAATAAAAATAAAATCCCCTCCTGTTTTAGGAGGGGTGCCCAAAGGGCGGAGTGGTTCTCCAACAATCCATTAATTTTACCACGCGTTTGGCGTGGCCAATAATCCACAAGCAAGAACCAGGCATACGCCGGTCACGTGCTTGTGTTACTCTTCTATGGCTGATATAATGACACCGATTTCGTTTTCGCGGCTTCTTCATTGGATTACGGAAGAATTTGAAAATCACAATTCTATTTTCGGTATACCTGAAAATAAATTCTTCAACACAAACAGCTCAAATTCTTTTTCGGTTTTCGATGAAAAATGTGCCACACCAATTGGTCCTGCAGCAGGTCCTCACACTCAACTCGCACAAAATATTATAGCCGCTTACCTTACCGGAGCGAGATTTTTTGAGTTAAAAACGGTACAAATTCTCGATACACTTGAGATTGAAAAACCGTGCATTGACGCTGAAGACGAAGCCTACAATACGGAATGGTCAACTGAGTTCACTGTATCGAAAGCTTATGATGAATATTTGAAGGCGTGGGTATTGCTGCATTACATTCAGCATTTAGTATTCAAGAATTCAAATAGAGATTTTATTTTTAATATGAGTGTCGGTTATGATTTAAAAGGAATCAAAAGCAAAAAAATAGATTCTTTTATTGAGCAGCTGAAAGATGCGAAAAAAAATGATCGGTTTTTAGAATATCTCAACCAACTACCTGGCGAAATATCAAAAAATATTTCTCCCGGCATTTCTTCTTCTTTAACTCTGTCAACTATGCACGGATGTCCTCCGGAAGAGATTGAAGCTATTTGTTCATATATCATCACAGAAAAAAAGCTCAACACATTTGTTAAGCTTAATCCAACATTACTCGGTTACGAAAAAGTAAAAAATATTCTTTATAATTCCGGATATGATTATATTGAACTTTCACACGATTCATTTTTACACGATTTACAATTCAACGATGCTGTAGCTATGATAAAACGTCTGCAAAATCTCGCAACCGCACACGGCACAAAATTCGGAGTAAAATTATCAAATACGCTTGGAGTCAAAAATACCAAAAATGCCCTTCCGGGTGATGAAATGTATATGTCAGGTCGGCCTCTTTTCCCGTTAACAATTAATCTTGCCTCGAAACTCACAAATGAACTTGGTGAAAAACTGAATATATCGTATTCAGGCGGAGCGACATTTTTTAACGTTTCAGAAATTTTAAGCTGCGGAATTAAACCTATTACTCTCGCTACTGATTTACTCAAACCGGGAGGATATTATCGTTTCAACCAACTTGCAGAACTTTCTAAATTGAAAGAAATTCCTGAAAAGATAAATGTCAAAAAACTTATCTCGCTTGCTAAAAACTCACTGATTAATCCCCTGTATTCCAAAGATACCCGTGAGACTTCAAATACAAAAATTAAAGAGAATCTTCCACTGTTTGATTGTTACATCGCGCCATGTATTGTCAACTGTCCGATTCATCAGGACATTCCGCAATACATTCATCTTATTGAAGAAGAGAGATACAAAGAAGCGTATGAATTAATTATCACTAAGAATCCCCTGCCGTTTATTACAGGATATATTTGCGATCATCCGTGTATGCTGAAATGCACACGCTGGGATTATGATGAACCTGTTCTTATCAGAGAATTAAAACGCGTTGCCGCGGAAAACGGGAAAATCCCCCTAACCCACCAGCATACGCCGGTCTCCGCCTTTAAAAAAGAGGGACTAAATCCCCTAACCCACTCCCGCTGTGAAACCGGGATGTTCCACTTAAAAAAAGCAAAGCCCGGCGAATGCCGGGGGGGATTAATTAAAGTTGCTGTGATCGGAGCCGGACCTTGCGGATTATCCGCGGCGTATTTCCTCGCGAAATCCGGTCTGGATGTAACTGTGTTTGATAAAAACAAAAAACCGGGCGGAACTGTTCAAAATATTATCCCCGATTTCCGACTCCCTCAATCTGCAATTGATAATGACATTCAATTAATAACTTCTGCCGGAGTTAAATTCGAACTTGGAATAAGTCCCCCTTTTCTAAAGGGGGGAGGGGGATTTTTCCTCAACAATGAAAATTTTAAATATATTGTTCTTGCTATCGGCACGGGAAAATCCATAGGATTAAAACTTGATGGTGATAATAAAAATATCATTGGCGCAATAGATTTCCTGAAACAAATCAAAGAAAATAATCAAAACTTTAACACAGGTGAAAATGTCGTTATAGTAGGCGGAGGTAATTCAGCAATGGATGCCGCGCGCGCTGCAGTCAGAACCAAAGGTGTTAAAAATGTTTCCATCATTTACAGAAGAACTGAAAAACAAATGCCCGCCGATCGCGAAGAACTTAACGCGGCAAAAAAAGACGGTGTCGTTTTTAAAGAGCTATTACAACCAATTTCAATCGACAAAAATTGTCGATTGAAATGTCAGGTTATGAAACTCGGCGAGCCTGATTCCAGCGGAAGAAAAAGACCTGTCCCGGTTGAAAATAAATTTGTTACT
>JAUVKG010000022.1 GCA_030596365.1 Chlamydiota bacterium
TTTTCTAATGCTTGGCCTTGGAATTATATTCGCCACTATTGCCGGAACAGAGTTTCTACCGAAACTTGATGACGGGCGAATAATGATCAAACTTAAAATGCCGAGTGGAACATCGGTAAGTGAGGTTAACCGCATACTTGAAAAAATAGAAAACAAGATTAAAGATTTACCTGAAATAGAAAATATTTTCAGACTTTCCGGAGGAAGAGTTTTCGGCCTTTATACCCTTGAAGTTGGAAATGAAGGAAATTTAAACATCCAACTTGTTCCAAAAGCTAAGCGGAATATTTCTACAGAGAAATTCATTAAAAAAATCCGACCAATAATTGCAAAAATACAAGCCGGTGAACCGGGAGCTAAAATACCTGTTAAAGCAAGAAAAATTAAAGGAATGAAAAAAGTTGGGGAGCAGGATGTCGAAGTTAATATTAAAGGGAGTGATGCCGTTTTACTTTATGAATTTGCAGAAAAACTTTCGGAGAAAATGAGCAAAACTCCAGGACTGTCAGGTGTTAATATTTCTATGGATATGACTAAACCGGAATATAGAATCCATATCGATAGAGCACGAGCTTCTTCTATGGGTATTTCGGTTAATAAAGTCGCTAATACTATGCGAACACTTGTTCAGGGAAAAGTTGGAACTTTATTCCGTGAAGGCTCTGAATATTATCCAATTCGCGTAATGGTACCCGAAGTAAAACTTTCAAATAAAACCGATCTTGAGAATTTGATAATTGACACCAGAGGAAGTGAACCTGTTTATTTAAAAGATATTGCTGAAACCAAACGCGGGGTCGGTCCGGTAGAAATCTCTCGAGAAGACCAAATTATGAGAGTTATCGTTCGGGCAGACGCAGCAGATATCAGTGTCGGGGAGGCACTTGAACGCGCCGAAAAAGCGGCTTATGAGCTTAAACCACCGGCAGGTGTTGAAGTTTCAATGGGGAGTGAAGCACGATTTATGGCTGAAGGACGGCGCGTTATGGGATTGATAATCGGTTTTGCCGCGCTTTTCGCTTTCGTTATCCTTGCAATTCAGTTTGAATCGTTTGTTCTTCCGCTTTTAATTATGATAAACATACCATTAACCCTCACAGGTGTTTTTGTAGCACTGCTGCTAACCGGTAATTCTGTTGGTGTAACGGTGCAGATAGGGGTTTTGGTAATGATGGGTGGAATCACTTCGCAGGGAGTTGTTTTATTGAGTTCAGCGGAAGAGTTCAGGAAGAAAGGAATGAATGCTTTAGATGCGATTAGTAAAGCTGCGCCTCTACGTGTAAGACCTATATTAATGACACAGTTAACAACAGTTCTTGGATTGACTCCATTGGCTTTAAATCTGGGTGAAGGTGGAGATATGCTTGTTGCAATGGCAATAGCGGTAATTGGCGGATTACTTTATTCATTGTTACTAACTTTATTTTTCCTTCCATCAGCTTATTCTCTGGTTTACAGTAAAGTAATCAAAGCATCCTTGCTTTGAGTTTTAATAGGAAAAGAGCGGTAGTCCGCTTCGATCCGAAGCGGGTTACAGATCAAAACATATTTGGCAAATAATATTCAACTGAAAATATGACTTGAAAAAAATAACTGGAGGGTCGCCGTCCCCGGCGACCTAATATAAGTTTTAGTGCAAAAGAATTTTAGTCCCATTGGGGGCATATTATATATTATAAAATAACCACAACACAAAAAATATAATGAAAAAAATTAACTATAAGGATATGTATCCTGTATATGTAAAAGAAATTTTAAAAGAAGAAATAAAATTTGAGAACGTGGATGAAATATGCAACTTTTTTATCGGTAAAGTTAATGCACACCCTTTCGCAAAATATATTGGAATTTTTAACCACTATGTCCATACTGAAAATATTGAGAATAACGAAATAGTTGAAAATATCAAAGATGCAAAAAATGTTCTCTTTTGCTTCGGTAAAAAACTTCTCGATCCAAAAGTGCTTGCTGTAAGACCGCGTTCAATAGGAGTATGTGAAACAGAATCACATTTTGTTATTTCTTTTCTGGAGGCACCAAACCCGGCATTAACCAAAGTCATGATTTCCTGGGTTGATGATTTACCTTAAGAAATGCAGTTTAATGGAATAGATGTTCAAAATGCTGAATTTCCACAAAAAAAATTAAATTAAATAGTCAAAATAATTTGAGTCAAAATAATTAAAAACAATTATTATTAATAAAAATAGCAGCGAAAAGACGCTTTAAATTTTAAATTCATCACAACGGGATGAATTTTCTCAGCCGTGCCTAAAACTTAGCTAAAATCGGCACGGCCTTTTAAAACCTTTTCTGATAAAAGTGGCAATACGGTTGACCGCCCTTTTTCTTATAATAATCTTGATGATAATCTTCAGCTTTCCAGAATGTTTTTATTGGAATAATTTTTGTAACGACTTTATAATCTTTATTTTTTAAAATATCAATTAATTTTTCAGCAATATTTTTTTCCTCTTTGTTATTATAAAATATGGCTGAAAGATATTGTTCGCCAATATCAGGTCCCTGACCGTTAAACTGTGTTGGATCATGTATTTCAAAAAAATATTTCGCAATTTCTTCATAACTTATTTTTTCCGGATTATAAATAACTTTAACAGCTTCAAGATGACCCGTTTTTTTCGTGCAGATGTCTTCATAAGTCGGATTTTCCAAGGCACCGCCCATATAACCTGATTCCGCTGAAATAACTCCGGCTTTGTGTTCAAACAAAGATTCAACACCCCAAAAACACCCGCCTGCAAAATAAGCTGTAGCGGTTTTTTGTGTTTCCGTTGCAGGGATAAAATTCATAGAGATAGAATTAACGCAATGTCTTACGTTTTTATCAGTTAGATTTTCACCCACAAAGACGTGACCAAGATGTGCATCACAATTCGCGCAAAGAATTTCTGTTCGTCTTCCGTCTTTGTCAGTTTGTTTTTTTATTGCCTCGTCAATTTCGTCATCAAAACTCGGCCAACCGCATGAAGATTTAAATTTATCGTCTGAGCGATAAAGCTTTGCGCCGCACTGTTTACAGGTATAGGCACCTTTTTCCGAGAAGTTGTTATATTTTCCTGAGAAAGGAGGTTCGGTACCTTTATCAATAATTATAATTGTTTCTTCGGGAGTAAGAATATTATATTTTTCATTGTTAATAGAATTCATAGAGATTTTCTCCGAGCAGGAAATTAAGCAGATAGTAAAGATTAAGCAAAGAAGAGTTTTCATAAATTGATACAATGAACCTGTATTTTCACGATCAAAAAAAAGTAGCCACGAAGGCACAAAGACACTAAGAAGAAATAAATGAGAATTATATATTTTCCGTGTGTTCTGTGTATAATCGTGAGTACACGTTACTTCATTAGCGGTGGTTAAAAAAAGAATTTTTTCCTATAACTAATAAATAGCAATTGATAAATAATAATTAATAAATAGAAACCCGGTTCCGGTATCGCTTGTTTAGCAAAAGAAATTGTCCATAAAGGCGGAGCGGAAGATAATTGATTTTCCCATGTTCCACCATTATTGCTTGTATGCCAAACGTATCCTGTATTAATTATATTATCACTAATTGAAATCCATGCTTCATCTTTATTCACAGCTGATACACCCATAGTATAATTTTCAGAATTTTTGTTTGACCAGGTTATACCGCTATCATTTGACCATTGGATAAAATTATCAGCAGCTACCCAAACGGTATTAGAATCCACGGCATAAACTTCATTTGCGTCCCCGTAATTAGATTTCTGAGATTGTAGGATCCAGGAATTTCCGCCATTATCGGAACGTAAAACAATGAATCCTCCTCCTCCTACCGCCCATAAAGTTTGAGTATCTGCTGCTGAAATCCCAATTAAATGATCAACATTTGTTATTGCGCCACCGGATTGACGAATCCAACTTTGCCCTGCGTTAGTTGTATTAAGTATAGTTGCGAAATCAGTTCCATCATTACCTATTCCGCTTCCGCTAACCCAAACGAGATTCCCGTTAATAGAAAAGACACCTTGAAAAAGCGTATTTGTATATTCAATAGGAAGGCAATTAGTCCAGGAATCACCATTATCACTTGAATGTAGTATTGCTCCGGTATCAACTGCCCAGATATTACTGCTGCTAACATGAACTTTCCCTAAAGAAATCCCCTGTAGAGCTGTTTGTCCAAAACCTTTGCGATGCCATGTTTTCCCTCCGTCTTTTGTATTGTAAATTGTCGCATAACCCGATTCCACAACACCGACTGCCCATGCTGTTTTCAGGTCAACAGCAAAAACACCATTTAATTTTGCATTTGCAATTTGGTTACTCCCTTGACGAACCCAATTCTTTCCACTATCGGTTGTAGCGTAAATTGCGGCATAACCATCACGAGTTTCACCAACGGTCCACCCGGCATAATCCTCACTTTTGGAGAAAGAGGAATAAAAAAGGACAAATGAAATTGAGATATAAAATAATATTTTCATTTTATAAAATTTATTGAATTTTAAAAATAATATCTATTAATGCTTAACTAAATTATATCACTTAATTTACAGAAATACAATCACATCCAGCCATACGGACCAGCACGGACCAGCATGGACGGGCACGGACCAGCACGGACCAGCACGGACGGACACGGACCAGCACGGACCAGCACGGACGAATACACCACCACTCCACCACTCCATTATTCCACTAATCAAAAGTATTTCGGCCGCTTCGCGTCCGCGCAGTAAATGAAATTTCTCAAACACGAAATTTCTTTATTCCTGCACTCCATATCCCTCTTGTTTCATTTTGACCTTATCGCTATAATGTAAATAATAATAGAAAACAAATAATTTGGAGGGTCATCGTCCTCGATGACCTGTCTATTCGTAAATTAGGATGCTGAGGAACCCGGCATTCGCGGGTCGCGGCAGCGTCCCTCCAATTGTGGTTATTAATATAATAATATATAAAAATATGAAGGAATTTTGTTATGGAAAAAGAAATTAAAACTATTACCGAATTGTCAAATAAATATGGAGCAAATGCTGCTTTTGTCCTCGCAGGTGGCGGAAATACTTCCGTAAAAAACGATAAATTTCTATGGGTTAAACCCAGCGGAACAGCACTCGCTACTATCAAAGAAAATCAATTTCTGAAAATGCACCGCGCGAAATTGCAAGTTCTTTTTGAGCAGGAATATCCGGAAAATTCTTCTGAGCGCGAAGACATGGTTAAAAATATTATGCTCGCCGCAATTGCACCGGGACACAGCGGTCGTCCTTCAGTAGAAGCTCCTCTCCACAATATTTTTAAAGCAAAATATGTTGTACATACCCATCCGGCAGCTGTAAACGGAATGACATGTTCAATGCAAGCTGAAGAAGTTTGTAAAAAACTTTTCCCGACAGCTTTGTGGGTTGAATATATTGATCCGGGATACACGCTTGCCGCGGGAGGTAAAAATCGGCTTAATGAGTACAGTGTGAACAATGGAAGTCAGCCATCGGTTGTATTTTTACAAAATCATGGTGTTTTTGTTGCTGCTGATTCAGCAGAAGAAATTGACGCGATATATAAAAATATTATGGATACGCTTGATGATGAATACAAAAAAACAGGTGTTCCAACTGAACTCCTTACAGGCGAAATTGATGATGACGCAGTTCTAACCGCAGCACCCAAACTCAGAATTCTGATGAGTGCTGACGACAGAGTCGCTGTAGCTTCATCAGCGCCGTTTTCAGTTCCAAAAGGGCCTTTATCGCCTGACCATATTGTTTACACTAAATCGTATTCATTTGATGGAGAAATATCATCTGAAAATATTTCGGATTTCAAAAAAGAAAATGGTTACCTGCCGATTGTTGTTAGTCAAAACGGTGCAGTCTTTTCTTCAGGTAATTCCGTTAAAACCGCTCAAACAGCTATGGCGGTTGCTAAAGACGGCGGAATGGTAGCTCAACTCACCGAAGCATTTGGCGGACCTAATTACCTTGCAGACAAATTCAGACTTTTTATTGAAAACTGGGAAGTTGAAAGTTATCGCAAAAAAGTTTCTCTTGCCGCAAATGCAGGCCGACTTTATGGGAAAATAGCTGTTGTTACCGGCGGTGCTCAGGGATTTGGTAAAGGTATCGCTGAAGAACTCGCGAAAGAAGGCGCTTATGTTGTCATTGCGGATCTTAACATTGAAGGTGCGGAAAAATGTGCCGAAGAGTTGTGTGAAAATTTTGGTGCCGGAACTGCCGGCGCAGTGGCAGTAAATATTTCTTCAGAAGAATCTGTTGAAGAAATGACAAAACAAATTGTTAAAAAATGTGGTGGAATAGATTTGTTCGTGGCAAACGCGGGAGTATTGAAAGCGGGATCCGTCAAAGAAATGACTTTGAAAGACTGGAAATTTGTAACGGATGTAAATTATACCGGTTATTTTCTTTGCACTAAATATATCAGCCGGGTTATGACGGCACAAAATGTTGATTGTCGGGGATCATGGATGGATATTGTTCAAGTCAACTCTAAATCAGGTTTGCAGGGCAGTAATAAAAACGGCGCTTATGCCGGAAGTAAATTCGGAACAATTGGTTTAACGCAAAGTTTTGCGAAAGAACTTGTAACCGATAGAATTAAAGTAAATTCCGTTTGTCCCGGAAATTTCTTCGATGGACCATTGTGGAGCGACCCGGAAAGAGGACTTTTTAAACAGTATCTCGATACAGGAAAAGTTCCCGGCGCGAAAACAGTTGATGATGTAAAGAAATTTTATGAAAACCAAGTGCCAATGGGTCGCGGATGTTTCCCGGCTGATGTAGCAAAAGCAATTATTTATTGCGTTGAGCAAACTTATGAAACCGGCCAGGCGATCCCCGTTACCGGTGGGCAGGTAATGCTGAAATAGAGAAGGAATAAAATTGACCTAATTTCTAATTAACCTAATTGACCTAAAAAATGAACAATATCCAAAAATAGGAAATAACCAATTGGACATTTTTTCTTTTGTGCATTGGGATTTGATTAGAGCAATTAGATCAATTAGAGCAATTAGAAATTATAAAACTTCACTAAAACTTAAAAACCTACACTAAACAAAAATGAATATCTTAGCTTTTGATATCGGCGCGAGCAGCGGCCGCGCAATTATAGGAAAATATGACGGTGATAAACTTACGTTAGAAGAAGTCCACCGTTTCACCAACGGAACGACAAAGATTCGCGGACATTTATATTGGAATATCACGCATCTATATTCGGAACTTCAAACAGGAATTAAAAAAGCGCAGGAAGTCTGCGAAATAACTTCTTTCGGAATTGATACCTGGGGCGTTGATGGCGCATTTATCGGCGCAAACGATACTTTACTAGCTCTTCCTTACGGTTACCGCGAATTCTCTCCTGAGAATATGGAAGAGTGCATAAATGAATTTGGTGCTGCGGAACTTTATAACCAAACAGGAATACAGTTCCTGCCTTACAATACTATTTTCCAACTTTACAAACACAAAAAAGAAGATAATCCGTTGCTGAAAATTGCTGAAAAATTCCTCTTTATTCCGGATTATCTCCGTTTCCTCCTCACAGGCGAAAAACATACGGAATACACAATCGCTTCCACCGGTCAATTATTAGATCCGCACACAAGAAATTGGAATCCGGATTTATTTGAAAAAATCGGGGTTCCTCAGGAATTAATGGGCAAAATTGTTGAATCAGGCACTTTCTGCGGTACAATTGACGGCACAAATATTAAAGCCATAGCCGTTGCGGGACACGATACAGGTTCCGCTGTTGTTTCTGTTCCTGCTGATAGTTCGAGTGATAACTGGGCTTGGATGAGTTCGGGCACGTGGTCGATTATGGGTATAGAAACAAAAGAACCGATAGTTTCTGAAGGCGGCTTTGCAGATAATTTTTCAAATGAAGGCGGCGCTTACGGAACTATAAGATTCTGTAAAAATATTATGGGGATGTGGCTCGAACAGGAATGCAGAAGAATATGGAGTGAAGAAGGTAAAGAATATTCTTTCGATGAAATGGAAGAAATGGTGAAAAGCACTCCACCTAACGGACCAATTATTGACACACGTGATTTGAGATTTATGCTTCCAGACAATATGATTGAAGAAATTCAAGCTGTTTGCCGAGAAACTAATCAAAAAGTTCCCGAAACAGTAGGCGAAATTTTACGCTGCGTTTATGAAAGTCTCGCTGCCGCGTACAAACAAACACTTGACGAAATCATTTCAGTTTCAGGGAAAAAGATTGATAAACTGCACATTGTCGGTGGTGGATCACAAAATGAAATGCTTAATCAAATGACCGCTGATTTATGCGGAATTACTATTGAAACCGGACCAATTGAAGGTACGGCAATCGGTAATTTATTAGTTCAATTAATTGCGAATGGCGAATTAAAAGATATGAACGAAGCGCGCCACCTTGTAAAAAAATCATTTACGACAAAGGTATACAAAGTAACATAAGCTTCCAGCTTATGGATTATTGGATTGAGTCCCCCTTTTCTAAAGTGGAACATCCCGATTATTCCATCGGGAGTGGGTTCGGGGGATTTTAATTTGGATTGATGTCAGCACAAATCATCGATTGAAAATAAAAAGTCATGACTATTAAAAAAGCTTATTGTATCGCTTATATTTTAATGCTTCCACTTTTGTTTTGCTGGGCATTAGAAGGGTTAGGCACTCTTGGCGATGGAGCAACATCTACTTCTAGATACATAATTCCTCTATGGGGAAATCTTGTTGCAACAATACAGTTAAATTTGATTATTCATATTTGGCGGAATATTGAAACTCCCCCGGAGTTCGATTTTAGAATTTTGCTTCATTTAGCTCTTGATTTACCATTTATTATTTCTGTTGCACGCTTTCCAATTTATATATTCAAATCATTTGATAGTAATTCACTATTTTTTCAATTTATCATTGTGATTGTCGTAAATCTTGTGTTAGCGATATATTTAAGCAATTGTTATTGGATTCCATCTGTCAAAAATAAGAAAAAACTCCCCTCCTTACCAAGGAGGGGTGGCCGATAGGCCGGGGTGGTTCTCATATTAGCAAAAGGTTTTTAACAAAAAAATCAATGAAACCCGATAAAATTCAATCGACAGCAACGAAGTAACGCTGTACTCATGTTCATCATGGTCGACAGCTAACGAAGTAACACTGTACTCATGTTCATCATTTTTTATAATGATAAAACACAAAATATATTGAGACAAAAAATGTTAATTAAAAAATTAAAATTAGCAATATTTATTTTTATATTATGCCTGTTTGGATGCAGTAAACAGGATGAGCTGCCATTTCCTAAAACACCACCTCTAAAATCTCCCGCCTCTGCTTATGCAGCAAAGACCAACCGAGCATTACCCCTGCAGTCCGATAAATCATCAATAACAAATGTTTTAACGGGGAATATAATCCAAATTATCGGTTCTGTACATTTTGAGTCGGGAAAAGTGGCAACCGGTGTTTTTGTATGGGCTGAATGTTTTCCTCGTGAAGATATGTGTAGAATGTTTCTTGAATCTTATGATGGCGATGGTAATAGAGTTAAAAGTTCAATAACCAGAACCGACGAAGAAGGTAATTTTGTTGTAAATTTCCCATCAAATAATCTGGATTTTTTAATAAAAGCTGTGGCTGAAAATTATATGCCTGTTACTGATGGTCCATGGTCATGTGCAAACGCGCCGACAGATCCTTTAGATTTAATTATAAAGGATACCGGTGGAAGAATCGCCGGGACTTTTTCAACTGCTGATGGAACTCCATTAACGAATGTTACCGCTGAATATTTAGTGCGGGAAAACGGACATGGTTATGAATGTAAATTATCACTGGAAATTGATCCTGACGGAAGTTTTATAAGCAAACCATTGTCTGTTGGTCAACAAGAAATTAATTTTCATTCTTTTGGTCAGAATGAACAGCGAAAAATTGTTACAATTGCTAAAGAAACTTTAACTTCTCTTGATGTAATATTTGATCCAATTCTTTTTAACATAATAACCGGAATTGTTGTTGATGCAACATACACAACACCGGTAGAAAATGTGCAAATTACATTAGGTTCGTATTATATGGGCAAAACAAATTCACCAATGACAGACGAAAATGGTGTTTTCTGGATTAAAACGGACCAATATTATGCAAATATAAAATTGTCACATCCCGATTACGCACCATTTAAGCAACTCATATATTTTACCCAAACACCTCATCCGATTTTATATATGTCATGTGCGGCAACGGTAATTACGCGAATATATGATTATAATGGATTAGAAGTAACAAATTGTGAAGCATATTTAGCGTCTGTGTCCGAAAGTAATAAAACACTTCGTTCAGTCCATATTTTTGGAAAAAAAGAAGAGAATGAAACCATTATAACAAATATCCCACCTCATTTATCTCCGTATAGAGTCGTTGTGTATCGATCGCCGGCAACGAAATGGGAAGCTTTGTCGTTAAGTAAAATGTTCAAATTAGAGGAAGGAGAAACGAGGGAATTTGATATTTTTCTTAAGCCGCCAGCCTGGTTAGAGCTTAATTTTTTGCAAAAAGTAAACACTAAAGATGTTAATATCCATGTTAGTCAGATTACAAATAGAAAAGGAAATCGTTTTTCTTCCTTTGTGAATAATTCTTTTGAAGTTACCGATAAAAAATGGTGGACAAAATTGTTTCCCGGTGAAGTTACCGGCAAAAAGTGGCAGGCAGAATTGTTTCCCGGTAAATTCCATGTAACTGTGGACTATTTGGACGATAGAGTTCTTGGAACTAATATTGTGCTAACGTCATTAAAAACATTTTATTTGCCGGTTATTATTTTTAATGCGTATTGGAACGGGGTGATAAAAGGTGAAGTTTATGATCTTCGTGGTAATCCTTTGGAATGCCATGCTTATGCATGGCAAACAGGAATTACAGACGAAAATCCTTATAAATCATACAATCCTAATACAGTTTCAGAAAGTTTTCTTGAAAATGAAAAACGATGGAAACAGACCAAACATTACCAAAGTTGTATATCATTTTCTCATAAATTCAGCATTGAAAAATTGAATCCTGATGATCGGTATGACCTTAGTGTGAGTGTTCGGGGAGCGCATACAAATTTCTTTCTAAAAGGAATTGCGCCAAATGGACCACCGATTAAACTCATTGCGCCAAATATGTATCGTGTAACCGGTAGAATCATTGACGAGAATGGTAAACCGTTGCAAGTGAAGACTCGGGACAACAGTCGGGAATTTGAGTCGGTTGGAGAACTAATTTTCTCACCATTGCCTGCCGGTACGCACAAATTGTCCATAATGCCGAAAGATCATGTCCAAATAATAAAAAAGGTAACAATTACTGACGATGATGTTGATTTGGGAGAAATAGTTGCTAAAAAAGGAATAACTGTTTCCGGGCGGGTTGTTGACCAATCCGGCAAACCTGTTTCAAGATGTCGAATCCGGTTTTCAAGCAAAACGGGAACCCGTTGGGCATATGGCAAGACTGACGAAAACGGTAAATTTGTTCAGCAGGGATCATCACCGGATCAGCATATAGAACTTGAAATTTCCAATTATGCTGATGATTACAGAAAAAAGTTATGCAAAACTATTGGCCCGTTTGATCAGGAAAAGGTAGATATTGGTGACATTGAAGTTAATGTAGACGAATAATCCCCACGTTATATTTATTTTACATAATAAAATCTATAAGTAGTTATAATTTACTGAAAATATAAAATAAACTAGTTAATATTATTTAAGCGGGGTCGGACCGAGTTAAGTTATTGTTTTAATCGCCGTAGTGAGTTCTTGTTCTATGTATAAAAACAATGTGAGAATCTTCATCTATTGAATATACAATTCTGTCTGAATAACTTAATTTTACGGAGTAGAAATCTTTAAGGTCGCCGACAAGTTTTTTCCCCGTATGCGGTTCAACAGCGATTCTGTTTATAAGAATTTTTTTGAGTTTTTTTTTGAGAGGCGGGGATAATTTTTTTGTATCCTTAAACGCCTCTTTTGTAAATCTTATTTCGTAAGGCGACATTATTCGTCTCCAAAAACTTCATCAATAGAAAATGTTTCACCATTATTCATTTGATCAACAGAATGTTTCATACTTTCACGAAAACCGGGAATCGAAAGTAAATTAAGCGTTTCTACCATGCTTTCATATTCTTCAGCCGAGATCAACACCGCTGTTCCTGAAAGATGACTAATATGGTAAATCTGATGTTTTTGAGTAGCGCTTTTAACAATATCAAAAAAAGATTGTCTTGCCTTAGTTGCAGTAATAATTTTATTCATAGCCGACCTTTATGTACGTTATTATGTACATATTATACCGCATTTTTTTTTTTTAGTCAAGCAGATGGAGAAAAAGTCATGTTTTGGCAAGATGTTTATTGAAAAAGTTTGCTGTCTTTTTTAATGCAATGACAGCTTCAGGTATATTGTAACAGCTTTGAAAGACATGCCACATTCCTTCGTACAAATCCAGTTTTACATTAACGCCAGCCAGATCCATTTTTTGGTAAAGTCTGACAAAATTGCTCAGAAGAATTTCTTTTGTACCACCTTGAATTAATGTTGGTGGAAAATCTTTTGTAAAATCACCGTAAACGGGAGAAACATAAGAATTTTTCTGATCAGCAGGATCAGCATAAGAATTTGCGCAAAACTCTAGTCCGGCTTTGTATAAAAATGCCGGTTCATTATCTTTTAAAGTGTAATACGTGTCACCAGTCTCCGTGATATCCGCCCATGGTGACCATAAAGCAACAGCTCCGGGCATTTCAATTCCACCGTCTCTCATCTTCAAAACTGCTGAAGCCACAAGTCCGCCACCTGCGGAATCGCCGTAAATTCCCACTGATTCCGGGTTGAAATTTTTGTAAATTCCTTTAATGATTGTGATGACTTCATTAATTACAGTTTGCCATTTTGCTTTTGGAGCGAGAGAATAATCTATTGAAATAATGCGTGTTTTTATTTTATCAGCAAGGGGAACAAAATTAACAAGAGAAGCTTCTGATGAGGATAAAGTATAAGCGCCGCCGTGAATATAAACAATAATTTTACCATTGTCTTTCCAACCCGCGGGAGTGATTTCAAGTGCAGCAACACCATTGAAATTTATTTTTTTAAGTGTTGGTTGGAATTTTTTTACAACAAGATTATTGCTTTCTTTGCTGCCGGATAAGAAATTATTATTATATTCTTCCCAGTTTTTGATGTCATTTGCGGCTGGCGTGATATTATTATCACGCATTTCACGGTTGAAAGTGGCGATAAAATCCTGAGCTTCTTGAGAAACGGTTGTGGGGATGTAGAAATCGGAGGGCATAGTAATAAGGTTGAAAGGTTATAAGGTTGTAAGGTTGCAAGGTCAAGAACCACCCCGCCCTTCGGGCCCCCTCCTAAAACAGGAGTTGAGTTGAGAACTTCTAAGCACGGACGGACACGGACCATCACGGACGAAACAGACGAACACGGACAAATACTCCACTGCTCACTGCCTACTGCTTCATTAATCCAAAATGTTTCGGTCGCTTCCCGAAACTCTCCGGGCGCAGCGCGTCCGTGCAGTAAATAAAATTTCGTAATCACGAAATTTCTTTATTACTGCACACCATATCCATTAATCCACCATTTCACTAATCCATTATTCCATTATTCCAATAATCCAATACTCCACTACTTCACCACTCCATCAATCCAATAATCCATCAATCCAATAATCCAATAATCCACAAGCAAGATGCTTGTGTTACTTTATATATCTCTTCCAACCGCTTCGGCGACTTTTTTAGCTTTTTTCATTAAAGAATCGAATTTTGGCGGAGTAAGTGATTGAGAACCGTCAGACCAGGCTTCATGAGGATTTGGATGAACTTCGATCATAAGTCCGTCAGCGCCGGCAGCGATAGCAGCGAGAGACATATCTTCAATGTAATCCCAATGTCCGGTAGCATGACTTGGATCAACCACAACGGGCAAATGAGTTTCTTTTTTCAGTACAGAGATTGCGCTAAGGTCGAGAGTATTTCTGGTTGAAGTCTCAAAAGTTCTAATACCGCGTTCGCAAAGAATAACGTTCAAATTTCCCTGAGCCATAATATATTCAGCGGACATAAGCCATTCTTTAATTGAGTTAGCGAGTCCGCGTTTTAAAAGTACAGGTTTGTTAGACATACCAACAGCTTTAAGCAGATCAAAGTTCTGCATATTCCGTGTGCCGATTTGAATTATATCAGCATATTCAGAAACAAGGTTAACCACGCTTTCCTTCATGACTTCTGTGTCGATGGGCAAGCCTGTTCTTTTTTTAGCTTCGAGGAGCATTTCCAAACCTTCTTTTTCAAGGCCTTGAAAACTGTAAGGGGAAGTTCTTGGTTTATATGCTCCACCGCGAAGAATAGTTGCACCTGATTTTTTAATAGCTTCGGCGGTTTCACAAATTTGATCTAAACTTTCAACTGAGCATGGTCCTGCAATGACCTGAATTTTTTTTCCACCAAAAACAACTCCCGGCACAATTTCAATTTGAGTTTTTTCTTTTTTAAGTTCTTTCCCTGCAAGTTTATAGGGCTTAAGAATCGGTATGACGTTTTCAACTCCAGGCGAAGTTTCCAAAGCCTGGAGACGTGCTTTACCGCGTTCGTCTCCTATAGCACCTATAACGGTTCTTTCGGTACCATAAATGGGGTGAACTTTATAGCCGAAGTTTTCGATTTCTTTTTCGATATTTTCGATATCGCGCTTAGAAGCGCCTTTCTGCATTACGATAATCATTATATATTCCTTAGTTTAAATAAAAGGTTAAAAGTCAAAGGTCAAAGAGCTATCCCGCCAAACGGACGAACACGGACAAATATTCCATTTCCCACTGCCTACTCCACCACTCCACTACTCCACTACTCCATTATTCCATTATTCCATCAATCCATTATTCCATCAATCCATTATTCCATTATTCCATCAATCCAACATTCCATTATTCCATTATTCCAATTCTTCCTCAGTCTCTTCTTCCTTTTGCAACTCCTTGTGAAAGAACTCCTCGTTCGGAATTTTCAACAAAAGAGACAAACTCAGCAACTTCGGGTGTTTGTTCAAGTTCGGTTTTAATTTTTTCGACAGCATTTTTTACGTTCAAA
>JAUVKG010000421.1 GCA_030596365.1 Chlamydiota bacterium
CAATGAGCTCTGAAGAATTTAATTCCTGGAGCCTGAAAATGTTTGTTTACCTTTTAGCTTATGGATCTTTCCGCGTACTTATTTGGATTGACCACATGGGATTGCGAGTAGCTACTATGGTGAATTTGAGTTTCCAGGGAATGGATAAACTTGACGAAATAGTCGCGCGGTTTATTGGTGCTTCATCAACAAAAAGATATATTCCGGAAGCTGTGAAAAGGTTTACTACCTGGGCACCATTGCTTATTCCATTTTATATTCCGAGAGGTCCGGCATGGGATTACGTTTGGAGTCAGGCTGAATCGATACAAAATGCCGCTCACAAAGGAGGAATACAATCTTTTATAAAATCTTTTTCGGTTTTGGGAATGTTGAGTATCGCCGGTTTAGCTCTACTTATTTGTGTTATGGTTTCTTTTGCAGCCCGTTGGTTTATTCGATTTCGTGGAAATCGTAACGAGCAAATATATAATCTGAAAAACAATGAATATGAAGTTGTCTTAAAAGAAAATGGCGGAGGTTATAGTTTTGTTCCTTGTGAAGGGTATGACATAAGCAGGCGTTCTTACGATACAATAGACCCGTGCGGCAGAATTTTATATATTGTAGATACTTTTCAAGTACCGGAAAGTCCGAATCGTTCCTGGCCTGTAACAGGCAATTTTCCAAAAGACAAGTTCAACCCTTCGATTATTAAAAAAGATGAGTCTTCAATAAAAATCGTTAATGTCAGTAACGGTATCAAAACAACTATAGATATTACTTTGCCGGATTTGGACAGCACGGTAGAGCTTTGGAAAACTACAGTTGAAAATCTTACTGATGTAAAACGCTCATTAAAAGTTGTTCCGTATTTAGAATGGGTACTCGAGAAACCCGAAGCCGATCGTGGACATACTCAATACAACCGTTTATTTCCGGAAATGGAATATGAAAGTAAAGCTAACGCGATACTTGCTTTTCACAGGCATTCAAAAGTGATGGGGATTCTCGCTTCTGATGTTCCACCGGAAGGTTTTTTGACCTCACGTATGGATTTTATTGGTCGCGCCGGAACAATATGGCAGCCGCGAATATTAGAAACTTTGGCTTTTTCAGAAGCGGGTGACACTACTGCATATCCGACATTTGATCCTATTGGAGGATTAATGATTAACGTGGAATTGCAGCCGAAAAGTTCATCGACAGTTCAATTTATGATTGGAAGTTCAAAGGATAAAGAAACATCGGTAAACTACATCAACAAATTTTTGAAACCGCAAACCGAAAAAGATGCCTTTTTAACTGAAAAACAAAAAAGACCGATGATCGGTCATGGCGAAATTTTGCCCGGAACTTCTTTGCCATATACTGAATATATTGATGATGGAAATAAAATGCTTGTTCATACGCCATTCACTCCACGTCCATTTGACCACACAATGGCAAATGCTAAAGGTCATGTTGTTACCGTAACGAACAGGGGGTTTCATACGACGACAAGCGGCGATTCAAAGCTCAACCGTTTAACCCCGGACTGGGCTGATACGGTTACTAAAGAAATACCAAGCGAGGCTATTTACCTTTACGATAAGAATAGCGATGAATGGTTTTCGCCTACTTATCATCCATTGAACGATAAAAAAGCAAAATACGAAACGGAATTTGGTGTTGACGGGACCACAATTTTTTGCATGTCACGTGAAAAACTTTCAACTGAATTAACAATTTTTGTTCCTCCTGAAGAACCTGTTGGAGTTTATTTATTAACAATAAGTAATGAAGATGATGTTTCACGGCAAATCCGTGTTGCGCCTTATTTTCAAATAGTTCTTTCCGACCAGCCTGAAAATTCCGGACCATTAAAAGTTAAGTACGACAAAAAGTTAAATGCTATATTGTTCAATAATCCGCGCAATAGTTTTTGTTCCGGATCGGCTTTTGCCGCAATGTTTTTGCAGGCAGAAAAAGCAGAAACCCAACGCGGTAAATTTTTTGGAACAGGTCGCGGAGTAACAAATCCATTTATGGTTGAAAAGGGGATTTCTGATATTACGGAATTTTCTGACACCAGAGCTATTGCAACACTTCTTGGAGAAATAGAAATACCAGCTAATGAAAAAAGAACTGTTATAATCACTCTCGGTCAGACAACAGATAAAAAACAGTCTGCCGCGTTAATAAAAAAATATCAGAAAGTTGAAGTAGCGCAAGCGAGTCTTGAAGCCACAAAAAAATGGTGGCTGGATTTGATGGGAACGGTTAAAATTAAAACGAGTAATTCTGAATTTAATCATCTTCAAAACTGGCTTAAATATCAGGGAATCGCGGAACGGATTTGGGCACGACGTGGTTTTTATCAGACAAGCGGGGCATTCGGATTCAGAGATCAGCTTCAGGATACAGTAAATTTAATGTGGATTGATCCCGCATTAGCACGCAAACAAATTATTCTGCATGCTTCTCAACAATTTCTCGAAGGCGATGTTCTTCATTGGTTTTTTACAACGCTTGATGGAAGAACCGCTTTTGCAAACAGAACACATGCTTCCGATAATTTGTTATGGC
>JAUVKG010000342.1 GCA_030596365.1 Chlamydiota bacterium
CTTGCAGCGCGAATGGCAATGCTCTACTATCCAATTTGACTTCAATCTTCCGGAAAGATTCGGAATGACATTTATCGGTGAAGACGGAAAAGAACATCAACCGTATGTAATTCATAGAGCGTTACTTGGTGCCATCGAACGCTTCTTTGCCGTGCTTTTAGAAAATTGCGCGGGGAATTTTCCTCTGTGGCTCGCTCCGGAACAAATCAGAATTGTTCCGATCAAAGATACGCATATTGAATACGGGAAAGAAATCCTGAAAAAATTGAAAAATAGAAACCTTCGCACTTCTATTGACGAAACAAATCGACCAATGGGCGCTAAGATAAGGCAGTCTCGACTTGAAAAAATTCCTTATTCTGTTATAATAGGTGATAATGAAGCAGAAAATTCCTGTGTCGCCGTTAAATTGCAAAACGGAAAACAATTTCAGGATATAGATTTAAATGATTTTATAACACGCGTTTGCGAAGAACGCGATACTCGTTCATTAAAAAGCCTTTGGTTAGAAAATACAAATGCATAACCCGAAAATAGGAGGACGTTATTAAACGTTCGTTTCAGCGCGAGGAACGTACTCGCATAAATCATAAGATTAAAGCTCGTGAAGTCAGACTTATCGCTGATGACGGCAAACAACTTGGCGTTGTTTCTCTTAGCAAAGCTCTCGAAGAAGCCGATAGTAGAAATCTTGATCTGGTAGAAGTTGCTCCGACTGCCAAACCGCCGGTCTGCAGGATTTTAGATTTTGGTAAATACAGATACGAGCAAACGAAAAGAGAAAAGGAAGCACGGCATCACAGCCATAAAGTAAAGACTAAAGAAATCAAATTGAGACCGAATATTGGTGCGCATGATTATGATTACAAAAAAAATCATGTAATTGATTTCTTACAACACGGGGACAGAGTAAAAGTCACCTGCTTTTATCGCGGTAGAGAAATGGCTCACCAGGAAATCGGGCGCGAACTCGTAAATAAAATGATTGGCGAAGTTGAAGAATACGGTGCGGTAGAAAGCCCTCCGAAAAAGATGGGCAATACATTTAGTGTTGTTCTTGGACCAGTAAAATTAACAAAGTAATAAATTTCATTTTACGAACTATCGTGAAATAAAACATGGAGATTATAAATGCCTAAAGTAAAAACCAGAAAAGCTGTAAGTAAACGTTTCAGAGTTACTAAAAACGGTAAAGTTGTTCGTAGCAGCAGTAAAAAAAGACACCTGCTTACTTGTAAATCAAGAAAGAAAAAACGCGACCTCAGACAACCCAAAAACGCTGCAGCATCGGATGCAAAAAATATTAAACAAATGCTGCCATACGCGTAGCAAGCCGCGCTTCCCAGCGCGAGCAATGGATTAGTGGAATGATGGATTAATGGAATGGTGGATTAATTATCCAATTATCAAATTCCTCAATTAACCATTTCTTAACTAACCGTACGGGTAAAAAGGCCACCCTGCGGTTTAATAACATAAACATAATTACAGGAGACTTATTATGCCAAGAGCCACAAACGGTCCTGCTTCACATCGCAGGAAAAAAAGAATTTTCAAACAAACTAAAGGCTTCGTCGGCGGAAGAAAAAATCTGCTCAGAACCGCTAAAGAAACTCTTAACAGAGCTTTGGCTTACGCTTTCCGCGACAGAAGAGTCAAAAAACGCGAATTCAGGAAACTCTGGATTACAAGAATCGGTATCGCAGCAAGAAACGGTGGTACAACTTATAACGCTTTTATCAGCGGATTAAAAAAAGCCAATATTGAACTGAATAGAAAAGTTCTCGCGAATATCGCCGTTTACGACGAAAACGCGTTCAACGAACTTATCAAACTCAGCAAAAACGCGTAATTTTAAGCGGGCGGAATCGCCCGCTTCATCATGGTACGTCATTTCGACCCGAAATGACTATTTAGATAAAAATATATTTTCACTTATATATTTTCAATAAACACCTCACTTCGGGTCGAAGTGAGGTACTTATTCAACAATATTACTTTTATAAAGTATGTTTTTGTCAATATATAATCAACATTTTTGTCGATTGACACCTGAACTCTGACACCTGAACTCTGACACCTGACACCTTTTACTTACAGTTCTTACTATGATCGCCAATCTCATAAATCAACTCGATAATATTAGTTCAGAAGCTGATAAAGAAATTTCTTCTGTCAATTCGCTTGCTCAGTTAAATGAACTTCACACCAAATTTCTCGGAAGAAAAGGTCTCGTGGCTAAACTGATGGGCGCGATGAGAGACCTGCAGCCTGAGGACAAACCTAAATTAGGCCAAAAAGCGAATGAAGTTAAGAGTCTGATTACAGGAATTCTCGAAAAAAAAGAAGCGGAGCTTCAGGCAAACGAAGACTCGGAAAAAATTAAAAAAGATAAAATCGATGTCTCATTGCCGGGAACTTCTCAGAAAACCGGCGGGATTCATCCACTTACTCAAACTATCAATGAAATAATTGATATTTTTGTGCAGCTTGGTTTTGCTGTTGAAGAAGGCAGAGAAATCGAAGATGAATGGCATACTTTTGATGCTTTAAACATTCCAAAATCTCATCCGGCACGCGATGTTCAGGACACATTTTTTGTAAAATCTTCACAAGAAATCGATAGTTCTGATAACCAAAATGTTCTCCGAACTCACACCTCCCCTGTCCAAATCAGAGTTATGCAAAACTCTACTCCGCCATTAAAATTTATAGCTCCTGGACGCGTTTACAGAAACGAAACTATTGATGCTTCTCATTACTCGATGTTCCATCAGGTTGAAGGCCTTTACGTTAACGAAAATGTTACTTTCGCGGAATTGAAAGGCACTTTGCTCTCATGGGCTCACGCTTATTATGGCCCGGACGTTGATTTGCGTTTCCGGCCAAGTTATTTCCCTTTTACAGAACCGAGCGCGGAAGTTGATGTTACGTGTACAATGTGCGCCGGAAAAGGATGCAGCGTATGCAAACAAACCGGTTGGGTAGAAATACTCGGTGCGGGAATGGTTCATCCGAATGTTTTCAAATCTGTTGGTTACGATCCGGAAAAAGTCAGCGGTTTCGCATTTGGAATGGGACCTGAAAGAATCGCTATGCTTAAACACAGGATTAATGACATTCGCCTTTTCTATGAAAATGACACGCGCTTCTTGAAACAGTTTGTATAGTAGCATAAGCTTCCAGCTTATGGATTATTGGATTATTGGATTATTGGATTGATGGATTAATGGATTAATGGATTAATGGAGGGATGGAGTGATGGATTGATGGAGTGATGGAATATAAATTTCTAATTGCTCTAAACAAATTCCAATATTCAATGTCCAATTTTGGTTTTTGGAAATTTAGTCATTATTTAGGTTAATTAGAAATTAGGTCAATTAGGTCAATTTTTAAGTTCGCTGCCTTTGTGATCATAAAAACAAAAAAACAAAACTATGTTCAGAATCGGTCACGGAATTGATGTTCACGCTTTTGCCACCGATAGAAAATTAATTATCGGTGGTATAGAAATCCCTTGTGAAAAAGGTCTCGTCGGACATTCAGACGCCGATGTTTTAATTCACGCTATTTGCGACGCGATTCTCGGTGCGGCAGGTCTTGGAGATATTGGTGTTCATTTTCCCGATTCAGACGAGAAATATCATAATATTGACAGTAAAATACT
>JAUVKG010000082.1 GCA_030596365.1 Chlamydiota bacterium
AAGAGAATCTCTAAAATAATTTTTCGGCAGGTCAGGCCGGTTTTTAGAGCCGTCTTTCATTCTTATTTTACGGAGAATCTCTAACATCTCATCGCAATGCCTTTTAAATTTAGAATTATCCGGGATAGCACTTTCTGTAGGAGAGCTTTTGCTAGGCCATGAAAGATAATTTTTGTTTGCAGGAGGAATACTTTGCGGTTTTGAATTAATACCACTGCTTGTATACGAAAGTATTTCCATTCTGTTTTTATAACCGTCCGGTCCGATTGTATCCGGAAAATCTATAGTTATTGTATTGCCTTTCATTAATAATTTACCACTGGTTTTCGTGGAAGTTTTTCTGATTCTCCACATACGTCTCGGGTCAAAAGCTTGAAAACGCTTTGAGATCATAGAAGGTGAATCGGGAATACAGCCATACATTGTATCAACGCAGTAAATAGGGCGTTTATCATCCACCATACCGGTATTTTCTTCCCAAAAACCGGTCGGCACCCACCATGTTCCAAGCCTTGCATAAACAAGGTCAAACGTTGTTGACTCATCGTTAGCAAGTAGTTCATTAAAACAAATTGCTTCAACACCGTAAGTTGATCCGAGAGTTGAAAGAACGTGGTTTTCGTCGCGATAATCAATAATATTTGCAGCAAGCTGCATCTGCTTTGATGAGTTCGGCTCGAAAGGCGCCTCAGCGTTAGCTTTAATTAAAAGCTTTCTGCATTCACGTGTCGTAATGCTGTTTATGTCAGAAGGTATTTTATTCGGTAAAGTTGGCGAGCCGGGTTTATCGATAGAATAAATAGTAGCTCTACGGGGAATTTCTTTCATAATTCCCGAGCGAAGATTTTCCGATATTTTTTTGTCGCCGATAATAATACTCATCATCTCCGTCATACTGCTGAATTTGGTATCATCGCCTTTCAGCTTTTCAGCCGAATATTCACGGGGATCATTTATTCCCTCATCATCTTCATCAATAATTCCATCCGCGTTGTTGTCTATTCCATCCGCCATAAGGATAAGATTATTCTGGTCATCATCGCCGCGGGTACCGGGAAGATTATTTTTACCATAGCGGTATTTAATGATTTTTTCAGCGGATTTACGCGGTATACCAAGAGCACGGGGAAGAACTACTTCACCGGTATCCCAACCGGTTCCTTTTGAATCTTTGAGAAGAAATGCTTTGTTAATATTAACCTTTGCCGCTTCGTCTTCAAGACGAATTCTATATCTTCCGAAAATGCTGCCGGTTTTATCTTTGACAAGGAACCATTTTGAAAATGCTGACTCTCCGGATCCTCCGGGAGACATTTTTGAAAAAGTTCCTGCTATATCAGAAACCTTGTTCATTTCTGCCGCTTCAAGTTCATCAACAGTAATAATAGCTTTTGCCTGTTCAAGGCCGGAATTTATAAGCATATCAAGCTGCTGTGATTTTATCTGTACACTGCTCTGCTTGTTTTCTATGTTCATAAGTGCCGTAAAACTCGCCGCCATAATTGCAAGAACAACAAGTATGGCAAGGACAGCTACAAGTGCGATACCACGAGCAGAGGTCAGAGGTCGGAGGTCAGAGGTCAGAGAATCACCAAAATTCTCCGTGATCCGTGGCCCGTGGTCCGTGGCCCGTGGTCCGCGTGCCCCGCGAATGCCGGGGTGGTCCGCATTCCCCGCGAATGCCGGGGTGGTCCGTGTAATTCCCCCTTTCCTAAAGTGGAACATCCCGGTTTTACATCGGGAGTGTGTTAGGAGAATTTTCTTCAAACTTTTTGTTAGTTGTTTGAGGATTTTCATTTTTCACCTTTTTGGTTTTGATGTTTTATTAAACATACAATAAGACATATAGGTCGATTAGGACGTATAGGACTTGCAGGACATTTATGGCCTATTTTTCAAGTCAGGATATCAAGTTCTAAATTAATATCACCACCGCCATCGGTTATATTAAAATTATCAGAAAAGATAATGTCAGCACGGGACGTTTGTAATAGTAAGAATGCGACAATAGCCAAAAGTGAAAAAAAGTTAGTTATTTTTTTCATAATTTCCTTTATAGTTTGATTAGTTTGATAATATAACAATTTAATTATACCAGATAATCGAAAAAATAACTATAACAATCGTCCCTGAACTAACACTATTGTGGCAGCACCGGTATTTGATAACTTTTAGGCACGGCTGAGGAAATTTGTTCTGCTGAACAAATTTATGGGTATAAGGATTTACATTCGTTTTAAAGGTTTAGCTGTGGGCAGCACCGGTATTATTTAAAGATTGAAACGATTGAAACGATTGAAACGATTGAAAAATCATTAAATCATTAAATCATTCAATCGTTAAATAATAAATCACGTTCTGTTAGTAATCCAGGTGTTTATAATATCCGCCGGATGATTTTTATTCTTAATCACTTCAAATGGCTGCGCCGGAAGCTCCATAAATTCATTTTTCAATTCAAGATGGCGCTTATCCAATCCGGTCATTTTATCTTCGTTGGCGTCTGCGTCTTTTACTCCTTCTTTTTTAAGAATCGCTGCTCCGTCAATAAGTTCTATTTCCTTAAAATTGGCAAAAGGGAATTTTTCAGGATTATCCGCTGTCAATCGCAACACATCCAGATACGATTTCAAAAGAGGAATAGAAACTATTTTAAAAAATTCCGCGCTGTCATTGAGGGCATAATTATCAAACAATAATCCTGAAGCATGCTCAAGCATAACCATTCGCATTTGTTTGTTGACACCGGGTTCGTTCAGCATCCGATAAAGAGTAGCAGAGACGCAAAATTTTTCATCTGTTGCAAGTAAATCTGCAAGTGCGGTTAAAGAATTTATGGCTTTTTTTGCCGCGTTATTAAACTCTTTTTTGTCTTTTTCTGTGCCTTTTGAGTTTTTAGCTATGCTTATCGCCTCCTGCAAATCCAGCCGGGCGATGTTGTGTAAAGCCACGCGCCCGAAATCAAGCAGTTCAGCGTTATAAGCGTTATTATTTTTTTCCTCATTTTTCACCGCGGCAATTTTTTTCAGGAAGTCGATAAGTGTTGCGCGCTGATTTTTTTCTGCTTCATTAATTTCAGCTCTATTAATCCAAGTGGGAATTCGTATTGGATGAATTCCCTGTGGAAAATTAGCATAAGCAAAAGCGTTAGCTTCGCGAAACAGTTTCGCGTTTTTATTTTTATAACGATGCTCAAAATACCAGTCAAGGATTTCATCTTTTTTTGTGGAATCATAAAGATGCTGTGGCAATTTCCCCGTCCACGCGAAATTAGCAACACAATGATCGAGCAGCGGAGCCACCTGAATGATTTCGTTCCAATGGAAAACTCCACGTAACCTGGAGCCGAATTTTTTATCATCTTCGAGCCATTTTTCCCAGAGCGACAAGAAATTTTCTGCCGGAGTTTGCAAACCTCCAACGCCAATATCCTGTGCGGCGTATCCAAGCAAAGAACCGATAACCCATTGATGAGGTTTATAGTGATGAGTTAAATCAACAAGTTCTTTTTGCCAGGCAGTAGGCGGGATAACAGAAACCATAGTTATATCGTTAGAAAGTTCCTGAACATATTTTTGTGTAGAAGCTTCAAGTTTTTTTAAAAGAATTTCATCAATTTTTTGAGTAGCAAGCGGTGCTCGAATTTCTTTATTTATCCAAAGAGTCATATCATGCCAGTCCCAATGGAAAAACTCGGCTTCAGGATCTATTTCAAGCATCCAGTCGCGTTGCGCGTTTACGGCATCAGCGAGCGATTTTCCCTGGTCGGGGTCAAACGGATTGTCGGGATTTGGCGCGCTTTCTTCGCGATAGCTTATCCAGTAACGATGGTCAGTCCCGAAAGTTTTTATAAATTCTTTCCAAAATCGCTGACTGAATTCTTTGCACTTAGGATCCGTAAAAGTAAGAATCGCCTGGCGACCCGCAGCGCCGAAATATGCGTGATGAGGAACATTTGACCAGTCTATCCATTTACCTTCGGGATAAGCTTTTTGAAGTGTGTCTTCAAAATCGCCAAGATAAAAATTAAACTCAAATTTCATCCCAAGCTTTTCGCGGCCAAAAGCGTAAACCTTTTGCATTAAACGGGTGGTTTCTTCCGGAGATCTTCCCCAACCTGCACGTGCAGACCAGTGTACTCCCCAGAAATCATCTATATCATCAAAAACTTCTTTATCGAAAGGAGCAACTTCCGGAAAGGCTCTTTTAAAAACGTCTCCCCAAATTCTTGTATAACCAACGGAATAAATCAAAGCGGAATTAAAGCGTGCCTGCGCCATCCAACGTAAATGCGAAACCCATTCATCATAACCCCAGTTCGTCGGATGACCTTTGTCGCTGCCGTAATATCTACTCCAAAGCCACTGTGAACGATAATCATATTTTGGTTCCCGAACGATTTTTTCCGGCGGAGAATTAAAGGGCGGCAAAACTTTTTCATCAATTTTTTCAGGAATCTGTTCGCCATCTTCAAAAAAACCCATCCCGCAACTGTTTTGTAAAAAATCATAAACGCCGTACAAAACACCGCGCGAATTATGCGCCGTGATAAAAAGTTTTTTGCCGTCATATGAAGGAGCTATGACATAACCATCGCTTTCTTCTCGAACATTTTTCAACAAATTTGTGATTTGATTTTTATATTCCCGATATGTATCCGGTGTTCCAAGAATAAAAGCAGGCAGAGAAACTTCTTTTGCTGCTTGTTTTTTTGCCGCCTGGTCGGTTTCCGGATTCGGCATATTAGGATTTTCAGCTCTTTTCTTAACATCTTCCAGAGCTATCGCGTAAGCTTTAGGAAACGGAAAAGCTAAACGGTCGGGTGTCCAGACTTTTAAAGTTGAATCACGGAGAATGAATTTTTTATCGGAAACACGCGACAGATATCGTTGAAGTTCTTCGGCAGCGTATCGTTCGACAGTAGAATCACCGAATCGAACAACGATTTTATTGTTGTTTTCAGCAGCGGAAATTGAAGAAGAAATAATTGATAAAGTCATAATTGTTAGTACGGTTAGTATTTTCATTTTGTTGTTCAAAGTTTGTAGTTTGTAGTTTGTAGTTGGTAGAGTGTAGTTGCTTTTATGGACCGAATGGACCGAATGGACAAAATGGACACATCTCAAGTTTTCCTCAGGATAGTAATGTGCTTTTGCACAGTTTTCCATTACTCCATTACTCCATCATTCCATCATTCCATCATTCCATCATTCCATCATTCCATCATTCCATCATTCCATCAATCCATCAATCCATCATTCCATCATTCCATTATTCCATTATTCCACCACTCCATTCTTCATGCATAATACCCCATATATTTTTCCATCGCGTCCATTAATGCTTTCGCGTTTTCAAGCGGTACTCCCGGATACATTCCATAAACCATTATCAATCCTCCTTCTTTAGATCCGAGTTTTTCCACTTCTTCACGTACTAAAGCGTCAATTTCTTCCGGTGTTCCGTAAGGCGTAATTTTTTGTCGGTCGATGTCAAGATCAATGCAAATTTTTCCCGCGAATTTTTCTTTTATCCAATCAATCCCGTTAACTAAATCCTGCAAATTGATAACCTGAACTCCACCATCAATAATATCGTCAAGAAGATCACGAATGTCTCCATCAGAATGCATATGAACTATCATCCCTTTGTCACGCGCGGGTTTCATTATTCTTTGATAAACAGGCTTAATGTATTTTCTGAACTGGTCGGGAGAAAGCATTGGACCGATTTGCATTCCAAGATCTTCGGGATACATAATAACATCAGGATCGATTTCAATCCATTTTTTAATAATTTCCAAATTAAAATCGGAAACCATATGAATAAGCTTAGGTAAATTTGGATGTTCATCCGCCATGTCCATGATAAAATTTACATAACCGCGAATGTCCTGTAAGCGAAGGAAAGTATGACCATGCGGCAATCCGCTATAAGTGATGGTGTCATTTTTTTAGCTTCCTCGATTCCCTTTTTAAGTTCATTCCAGTCAACGGCAAACATACCGTTAGTTTTTTCGGGATCAGGAGCTTTATAATTTTCAAAATTATCCCAGGATTCCAGAGGATGCTGATGAACTGAACCCGTAATCCCATCATCTGCAGTTTCCCAAACGCAGCCCCATGGGTCGGTATATGGCGCGTCTTTTCTTTGGTCGAGTCCGTACCCCGGAACGAATTCCCCTTCAGGTCTTTGATAGTCCGGAAAGAGCAATTTATGTTCTTCCATTAAATCTTTCAGAGCTTCCTGGTCGTAATGATGCCAGCAAGCGGCATTGATATGAAAGAACATTGGAATAAAATCAGGGTTTTCAAATCTGATAGTTTTGAGATAGTTTTTTCTGCTGAAAACGTTCATGAAGGATTGGTGGATTGGTGGATTGGTGGATTGGTGGATTGGTGGATTGGTGGATTGGTGGAATAATGGATTAATGGATTAATGAATTAAACCACCCCGCCCTGCGGGCACCCCTCCTCAACAAGGAGGGGATTTTATTTGGATTATGCCCAACCGACAAAAAACATCAAATATAATAAACATTTTTTGTCGATTGGTCAATGAATTTAAATTTTAAATTTATCCCGGGCACATTAGTGCCTCGGGATAAATTTTCTCTCTTTAAATAATAAATTATAAATAATCGTTAGACGTTCGACGTTCGACGTTTAACAATAATCCATAATTCCAATATTCCAATAATCCATAACATTCCAGGTTCCGGTACTCCCGTTCCCGATAGAATTACCTGCGCATCACCGCCACTACCGGACAAAGTAATAGTTTCCGAGTAAATTTCTTCACCGGACGGAGTAAATGTTACAGTTATGATATCGGAAGTTGCTGATGTTGCATAATAGGAATTTGCCAAACTGAACGGTGCGACAATTCCACTAATGGAACCTGAAACAATGCCTGCTCCCGTATTCATAACTTCGAGTTGAAGAGTAGTTGGAATTCCGGCTACAACTTCTCCAAAGTCAAGTTTATCAGCAACACTTATTTCCGCCGGTACTGCAGCAATTTCCTCGCTATAGAAACCTGAAACATGCCATCCGGCATTACCGGTAGTTGAAATAAGGATAGTGCATTCACCGTTCCCGTCAGCCACATAGCTATAACGAACAATGATACCTGATCCGTTACCATAAGTATCCTGATTAACATTTGTTATAGGACCGCCTGAAGAGCTTGAGAAATAGCAAGCTCTGTTAGCTTCTTCCCAGCCGTAAGAATATATGGAAATAACGTTTGATGAATAAGGAGTAAGGCCGGATAATTTTAATCCTGCAGAGCCACCCGGAGCGTTGAAATAAGCGAAATATTCCATAAGAGTTTTTGTTCCGGAATCGGTAACAATATTTGTAACATGTTCATCACCGTGAAAAATTACTGTTCCGTTAGCACTCATCAATTCCCATCCGTTTGACTGTAAGACTGATGATCCGTTAATGTGTCCGCCGAAATTAGTTCCCGTACCAATAAAATCCACACCATTAATAGTCACTGATAAACCATTCATATTTACGGCATGAGTTGTTTTGGCGGGATTCATTGGAAGCATATCGGAATCTCCTACCCAGTTTGTAACAGTAACAGTATTATCGACTTTACTTATTTTAAGATTATCGAACAAGCTTTTATTAGTAGACAAGCTGTTATTGCTGTATAAAGCAATATAATTATTATCAAACCCACCGGTATCATTATAAACATAACCCAAATTAGGATTGGTGACAGTTATCATAGGAATTCCATTTACAAAAGCGGAATATTTCACAGGTTCATAATCAAAGTCTTCTGTGGAGGCCGTTAAAACAATGTGAAGCTTTTCGTCAGTCGGAACTCCGGTACCAAGGCCCACAAGCGTTTCACCGTCAAATGCCATAAACACACCATCGCCAAAGAAACCAAGGCCTGCACCTGACGGGCTTACAGGGTTCAATGTATTCTGACTGGTTTTACCGAAACTTAAAGCTATCCAGTCACCTATTTGATCAAGATTATGCAGCATAACATCAAACTCAATTTTAAAATTAACGGCTTCTGTGAAACTGTGATTAGGTGAAACTCCACTTGATAATCCCATCAACAACTCACCCGGATTAGCCGAAGCATTGCCAACAGTTGCCGTGCCGGAAATTGTGTACGGCAATGGTGCGGTATCGCCGAATTGTCGACCGGCGTTATCGTATCCGAGATTAACATTTCCTTCGCCGGCAACATTAAAAGTATCGAGAAAGATTTCCGCCTGAGCTTGTTGCGGAACAAGAATAAATGATGTATCGTCCGACCATTCGCTCCAAGTGTTAAATTCTTTTTTATAACGAACACGCCAGTAATTTGTTATGCTTGAACTTGCGTTGGCAGGTGGAGTAAGATAATTATCCGGAATTGTTTCACCGGAATCCCAAATGATTGGTGAAAAATCATCTTCAGATGATAACTGCCATTGACTTACAAGAAAAGGATATCCGCCCGCATCGTGATAAGGTGTAGCTACGAGCTGTACCGGTGAGGTAACAACATTTAACCCAACCGGCGAGATATTAACAGGAGTATCCGGCCTTGTTGAAGCCATTTTGAAACCTAGTGCGGAATTACCGAAGCCGCCCCAGTCATTTGTTATCCAGGCTTTTACCCAGTAATAATAATAAGTATCATCCGCTGCGGCTGTATCATCAAAAATATTAGTTGTCAATTCCGGTGAATTAGTAATTGCGGTACCGCTGTCATCCGTCATACTTCTCCACACCTGATATTTATTAACATTATTAATTTCATCCCAGCTTACAACAACTTTATCTGCATAAGTACCTTGTGTGGCCGAAGGATTTACTGTAGGTGTTTCTGTTGAACCCACACGAATATAATCAACTTCAAATTGTTTGCCAACCGCTTCTGCTACAGTATACGGATCAAGACGAAAACCGGATAACAGGCCTGTCCATAAAGGATGAGTGGACATATTATATTGGTAAATATGAAAATTACCGTCATCAGGAATCATATCGGCCGGAATAACAACAACTGTTCCGGGCGCCGGAGTATTAAAATATATTTGTATTTCGCTGGAAACCGTTGGATCATGTTTAAGGCGAAATTCGATAATTTGATTCAAATCCAAATCTACCGGCGGCACACCCGTTTTATAAAAATATGGGTCGGTATTAACCGGTTCACCTGACAAAACACCACCCGAAACGTTTGAATTTACGATTTGAGCAAACACCCAGTCTTCAAAATCATCATCTGTATTCCATT
>JAUVKG010000093.1 GCA_030596365.1 Chlamydiota bacterium
AGTAACAGCGATTAATATCAAAGAGAATTTGAGAGAAGGTTTCATAAATTTATTTATTCGTTTTTTAATTTCCTTAATAATACTGTTTAAAAACATTTTATCGAAGCGGCTCAATTCTATGGATTGGTTTTTGGGCTACGGCTCGGTGCCAATCATCAAGTAATTTATGTTGGTGGATTGTAGCCCATTCAAGAACTAATCCGAGAGCTCTGGGAGATATTTGACCAGCAAAAAGGGAAAGAGTATTAATGTCAATCAGCGCCTGATCACCGGCGTAGAAGGCATGAAAGTGTGGTGGATTATGATCATCCCAGAACATCTTGATAGTAATTCCAAAAAATCTGGATATTTCAGGCATGCATTAACTCCTTATTCAGAGCGGGAAAAATATCTTCGGGAGTTTTTCCGGTAATCTTTAGATATAGTGAATCAGGACATATATCAATCTGGTCTGACCATATTATTTCACCTGTTGCGCCAATTTTAACATCACGGAATTCCGCATAATCATTCCACAGTGCAAACACACCGTGACCAGCCAAATTAGATAGATCGATGACACCTGTAGTTCCATCATCAAATGAAAGGTTAAGGCGGTAGTTTTCCAATGGTACAACTTTTATTATTTTATACATGAATATTCCTTATTTAAAATTTTCACAGAAATTTAATTTTGATTTTTGTTATTTTTTAATTATAACTTTCTACTACGAATCCAAAGCAAGATGCTTTGGTTACTATAAAATATTATACCACTTTTTAAACACTTTTGCAAATAAATAACGAAAATGGTATAATATGCAAACTATTTAACAATGGATATTATATTATTAACTACAATAATTAACTAAAAAAAAGGAAAAAACAATGGCTATCAAAATTGGTATTAATGGTTTCGGACGTATCGGTAGAAACGTTTTCAAAATCATCCAGGAAACTGAAGGTGTTGAAGTTGTTCATATTAACGACATCACCGATAACAAAACTCTCGCTCATTTGCTTAAATACGATTCTACATACGGCAGATTCAACGGCACAGTTGAATTAACTGACGCAGGTATGAATGTAAACGGCAATGACATAACTATCAGCGAAGAACGCGACCCGGCAAATATTCCCTGGGGAGCTAAAGGCGTTGAGATTGTTCTTGAATCAACAGGTATCTTTAGAAAAAAAGAACAATGCATGAAACACGTTGCTGCAGGAGCAAAAAAAGTTCTTCTCAGTGTTCCGGCTAAAGACGAAATTGACGCAACTATCGTTTTCGGTGTGAACGATGATACTCTTAAAGACACTGATCTTGTTGTTTCTAACGCTAGTTGTACAACAAACTGTCTTGCACCAATGGTAAAAGTTCTTAACGACAAATTCGGCGTTATTAAAGGTTTGATGACTACTATTCACAGTTTGACAAACGACCAGAGCACACTTGACATGCCGCATTCAGACCTTCGTCGTTCAAGAACTGCTTCAACTAACCTTATCCCGACTTCAACAGGCGCTGCTATAGCCGTAGGTAAAGTTATTCCTGAACTCAACGGAAAATTAAACGGCTTCGCTATCCGCACACCTACTCCGGTTGGTTCAATTACTGATCTCGTATCGGAATTAAAAGTTGAAGTAACAGCTGAAGAAGTTAACGCTGCATTCAAAGAAGCTGCTGAAGGTGAACTTAAAGGCATAATGAAGTATGTTGATGATCCAATCGTCCTAGCAGACATTGTTGGAGAAACTCACACTTCAATTATTGATTCTTTATGCACAATAGTTATCGGTGGAAATATGGTTAAAACTATTTCCTGGTATGACAACGAATGGGGTTACTCGGCAAAATGTGTTGATCTCATTAAAATGATGGCAAAATAGAAGAAGTGGATTAATGGAATGATGGATTAATGGATTAATGCAAATCCAACGATTCATCATTCCAATCCAAAAATTCGATTTCACAAATCGAATTTATTTTAATTGCCGAGTGTTCGCTTAGAAAAAAACATGCTCAACAAATAAATTATTTGCTAACAGAAATAAAATAAATTTGACCAAAAGTCAAATTTCCTCGGTCGTGCCTGTAAATTAATATAAATCGGCACGACAATCCAACAATCCAATCCCAATATCATGGCAAAACTTTTCATTGAAGACCTCGATCTAAAAGGTAAAAAAGTACTTATGCGCGTTGACTTCAACGTCCCGCTCGATGAGAATCAAAATATTACTGACGATACCCGCATTCAGGCGGCTCTTCCTTCCATTAAATATGTTCTCAATAATGGCGGAGCAGCAATCTTAATGTCGCATCTTGGCAGACCTAAAGGTCAGGTGAAGCCTGAATTTTCATTAAAACCCGTTGCTAATCACCTTTCTAAACTTATCGGCAAAGAAGTCAAAATGGCTGCCGACTGCGTTGGTCATGATGTGGAAGAAATGGTGAAAAATCTTCAACCCGGAGAAATCATGCTTCTCGAAAATCTTCGCTTCCATAATGCCGAAACAGGAAAAGATTCTCAGGAAGCTAATGGAAAATTTGCCGCTGATCTCGCTAAACTAGGCGACGTTTACATCGATGACGCTTTCGGTACAGCTCATCGTGCGCACGCCTCTATGGTTGGTGTTACAAAAAACATGGATCAATGTGCTGCCGGTTATCTTTTACAGAAAGAAATTAAATTTCTTGGAGGAGCTGTTGAAAATCCTGAGCGTCCTTTCGTTGCTATTCTCGGCGGAGCAAAAGTTTCCGATAAGATCCCGGTTATTGAAAATCTGTTGACTAAAGCGGATGCAATTATTATTGGTGGAGCTATGGCTTATACTTTTTTAAAAGCTAAAGGTCACACAATCGGAAAATCTATGCTTCAGGAAGATTTCATCGATATTGCAAATGATTTTATTGTAAAAGCTGAAGAAAAAAATATTCCGCTGTTACTTCCTCTCGACCATATTTGTGCTCCGGAATTTAATGCAGCTGATAAAGCCGTCGAAATTGATAATATTGATATTCCGGACGATTTAATGGCTTTGGATATCGGACCGGCATCTATAAAACTTTTTGCTGATGAAATCAAAAAAGCAAAAACTATCGTATGGAACGGTCCAATGGGTGTCTTCGAAAAACCGGAGTTCGCTAAAGGTACTTTCGCAATCGCTGATGCAGTTGCAGCAAGCGATTCTATTTCAATTATTGGCGGAGGCGATTCTGTTTCTGCTATTAAAAAAGCAGGCGTTGCCGATAAAGTATCGCACATTAGCACAGGCGGCGGAGCGAGTCTTGAATATCTTGAAGGAAAAGTCCTTCCCGGTATCGCCGCTTTGACGGATAGGAATTGAGGAATTGAGGAATTGAGGAATTGAGGAATTGTGGAATTGTGGAATTGAAAATTACCAAATTCTCCAATTAATAAATTACTAAATTAATTATGCACAAAGTTCTTACCATAGCCGGCTCGGATTCCGGCGGTGGAGCAGGAATTCAGGGGGACTTGAAAACTTTCTGCTCGCTGCACGTTTATGGCACTTCTGTAGTTACAGCAGTTACCGCGCAGAATACCGTTGGCGTTCATTCAATTCTTCCGATCCCGCCGGAAATTGTAGGTGAACAGATTGATGCCGTTCTTAGCGACATTGGCTCTGATGCATGTAAAACAGGAATGCTGGTCAACGCTGAAATTGCGCATACTGTTGCCGAACATTTAAAGAAGTTTGATGTTAAGAATCTTGTCGTTGACCCGGTCATGATAGCGAAAGGCGGAGCGAATTTACTCAGTGATAACGCAGTTGAAACTTTGAAAAACGAATTATTTCCACTCGCACTTGCTGTTACACCAAATGTTCCTGAAGCAGAAATTTTATCGGGAGTTAAAATTTTATGCCCTGATGATATGATTCAAGCTGCCGCGCAAATGTTAAAAACAGGCGCTGAAGTAATTGTAATTAAAGGTGGACATCTTGACGGTGATGCAACCGACCTGATTTATACAAAAGATGAGCAGCATTTTCTGAGAAGTGCAAGAATTATGACTCGATGCATTCATGGTACAGGCTGCACATTTTCAGCTGCAATCACCGCGTATTTAACTCGTGGAATGGATATTATTGACGCAATCAAATGCGCAAAAACATATATTACTCAGGCTATTATTACTGCAAAAGAAATCGGTAAAGGCCACGCACCGACGAATCATTTCTGGAACTTTCCGACTTCCTGATATTCTATACTTATTATTTGACCTTTGACCTTTGACCTTTGACTTTTGACTCCTTCAATTGAGTTTTCAGGCTCAATTAAATTAATCCTGAATATTCAAATATTTGTCAAACCCTGATAAGGTAAAAACTTTTTTTACATAGTCGCTCATATTAATTAATTCCAGATTACCGTTACCTGCTAGTTTCGAGATCTGCAGACACACACGTAGAAAACCGGAAGCAACATATTCCACATTAGCGAGGTTAAACACTACCGGAATCTTTGATTCTTTAACTTTATCAAGTAATTCTTTTTCCCATTTCGAGCAATTAACTGTATCAAGTCTTCCGTTAAAGGCACAAACAAGTTTTTCATCATTTATAGAAATGTCCACCATAATAATCTCCTGTTAACTATTATCTATTAACTAATAACTATTAACTATAATCTTTTAACCATTATACCAGAGTCGCCATACAATATCAAATGAAATTTGGTATAATAGTGCCTGATTGAAAACATCTTATTTACGGTCAGGCACTATAAAAATTTTACAATGAACAACACTAAATATAAAGGTATGTCTAAAACAGCAAACTTTTTCTTCCTGATCGCTGTTTTTATAATAATTGGAATGGCGGTCTGGCAATCCAAATACTTGCGGTCGCGCATTACGCAAGTGCTGCCGAATGTGAAACAGCAGCGTGTTTATAAACCGGATTATATTTTTAAATCTGTTAGAGAAATGGTTTATATTCCTGCCGGTGAATTTCTTATGGGCGGAATGAAAAACACAAACGAAAAACCTGTTCATAAAGTCTCACTGAACGGTTTTTGGATTGATAAATACGAAGTTACAAACAAAGATTTTGAAAAATTCAAACCAGAACATAAAAAATTTAGAAAAAAAACATCAAATGAAAATGACCAGCCGGTAATTCATATTACATGGCTCGAAGCGCAGGAATATTGCAAATGGCGATGCGATAAAGAAAAACTTCCGCGCGGAAGTTATCGCTTGCCCACAGAAGCTGAATGGGAATATTCGGCTCGCGGCGGATTAAAACAAAAAGAATATCCCTGGGGTAAGTTTTCGCCAAATGCTTTCGATTTTCTTATGGCTAATTATAACTCGAAAGAGAAAATTACAGCTTATTGCAGTAAAGTCGGTTCATTCCCGCCTAACGGTTTCGGAATTTATGATATGGCGGGAAATGTAAGAGAATGGTGCTTTGACTGGTACGATATTTATCCATCGGATTGCAGCAATAGAACTACTTATAATCCTGAAGGTCCGGCAAAGGCAACAAGAAAAGTTTGGCGCGGCGGTTCCTGGGGAAGCCATAAAAAAGACTTACGCTGCGCGGCCCGTGGAGGAATTTCTCCAAATCACTGGCTTGATAATCTTGGATTCAGATGTGTGAGAATAAAGTAAGCCGCAGTCCCCCTTTGAAGGGGGTGCCCGAAGGGTGGGGGATGTTAACCAAGCGCGAGCTATGGAGTGATGGAGTGATGGAGTGATGGATTGTCCATTTTGTCCATTCGGTCCATTGTGTCCATTTGGTCCATATATCAACTATTAACTAATAACAATTAACCCCGCCTATGGCTGGGCAAGCTATTAACTACCAACCCAAAAAACATGAAATCTAAAACTGAATATTTATGGTTTAACACAACAAAACATCGCGAGTATATTAATATCACTCACGAAGTAGAAAAAGTAGTTTATGACAGCGAAATTCAGGAAGGCTTTGTTCTCGTTTCCGCGATGCATATCACTGCCGGTGTTTATGTAAATGATGCAGAAAGCGGTTTGATAAAAGATATAGATGAATGGTTGGAAAGACTCGCTCCTTATCGCGATGGTTACCAACATCATCACACAGGCGAAACCAACGGTGACAGCCATTTAAAAAACCTGCTTATCGGCCACGAAGTTATTGTTCCCATAACCAACGGACGGCTCGATTTAGGGCCATGGCAACAAGTTTATTACGCCGAATTTGACGGTCAACGAAGAAAGCGTCTTGTCATAAAAGCCATAGGTGAGTAGAATAAGTAACACAAGCACGTGACCGGCGTATGCCTGGTTCTTGCTTGTGGATTGATGGCCACGCTAAAAAGCGTGGTAAAATTGATGGAAAATAAATTGACCTAATTTCTAATTGACCTAATTAACCTAAATAATGACCAAACTACCAAAAACCAAATTTGGATATTGGACATTTAATATTGGACGTTGAAAATTCCCCTCCTTACCAAGGAGGGGTGCCCGAAGGGCGGGGTGGTTCTCCGACTTTTGACCTTTGACCTTTGACCTTCGACTTCATTTAACTTAAAACACAAGGAAAATACATGTGCGGAATTATTGGATATATTGGAAAAAACGATGCGGCACCTATCTTAATCGAAGGACTTAAACGTCTTGAATATCGCGGCTATGATTCAGCCGGAATCGCTACAATATCCGACTCGGGAAAAATTGAAATAAGAAAGCAAACTGGGAAAATTGTTGAGCTTGAAAAAGTAATCAATCAATTCCCTGTTAACGGAAATATAGGTATCGCTCACACAAGATGGGCAACCCACGGCGCGGCAACTCTTACTAATGCTCATCCACACGTTGGTCAAACCGGCAAGATAGCGATTGTACACAATGGTATCATAGAAAATTATGCCACATTAAAAAAGCATCTTGAAAATGAAGGCAGAAAATTCATCACTGAAACTGATTCAGAAGTTATCGCTCATCTCATAGAAAGACATTATTTAAATGATGAAAATAAAGATTCAAACAATCCTCTTGCCCGACTTGAGAAAGCAGTAAGTGATACTGTTAAAATGCTCGAAGGGACTTTCGGAATCGCCGTACTTTGCGATGATATTCCCGATACAATTATCGGTGCACGAAAAGGCAGCCCGCTCGTTCTCGGCATAGGGCGCGACGCTATGTTTATAGCTTCTGATATTAACGCTTTTGTCACATACACAAAGCAGGTTATTTATCTTGATGATAACGAAATCGTTACCATCAATCGTGACACTTACCAGACGAAAACTTTCGAACGGGCACCGGTTTCAAAAGATATTGAAGAAATTTCCTGGGACATTGATGAAATAGGCCGCGCAGGCTATGATCATTTTATGCTTAAAGAAATTTGCGAACAACCGGATTCTGTACGCAATGCTTTCATAGGTCGCATGCTTCACGAGCAAGCCACAGCAAAACTCGGTGGATTAAAATTGTCAAATAAAGACATTCTGAATATTGACAGAATCTTAATTACCGCTTGCGGTACTGCTCTTCACGCCGGAATGGTAGGAAAATATATAATTGAGCAACTATCTGGAATACCTGTTGAAGTAGATTTTGCTTCTGAATTCAGATACAGAAATCCAATTATCAGACCTAACACTCTCGTTCTTACTATAAGCCAATCGGGTGAAACTGCCGACACTCTCGCCGCATTGCGTGAAGCAAAACAAAAAGGCGCTACGGTTATGGGAATTTGTAATGTTGTAGGCAGCACTATTGCACGCGAATGTGACGGAGGAGTTTATGTCCACGCAGGTCCGGAAATAGGAGTTGCATCAACCAAAGCTTTTACTTCTCAGGTTACGGTAATGATTCTTCTCGCAATTTATTTTGCCAGAGTACGTGGCCTTTCCCGTGATACAGCAAATGAAATTATGAAGGCACTTGAGAAATTGCCGGATGCGATTCAGTCGGTTCTCGATTCCCGCGACTCCATTAAAAAAGTTGCCGAAAAATATGTTGACACGCAACATGCTTTCTTTATGGGTAGAAATGACCAGTACCCGGTGGCACTCGAAGGCGCGTTAAAATTAAAAGAAATTTCTTACATAGATGCCAATGGATATCCCGCAGCTGAAATGAAGCATGGTCCTATTGCTCTTATAGATGAGCAGCATTTAACCGTTGCTTTAGCGCCCGATTCCCCTCTCATTGAAAAGATGATAGCAAACATCCAGGAAATTCAGGCGCGCAAAGGAAAGATAGTAACTGTAACTGATATAAAAAATCAAATGATTGAAAAATTATCGGATGACGTCATTCTTATTCCAAAAGTACATCCCGCGTTAAAACCTATTCTAATGGCTATTCCTATGCAGCTTTTCGCTTATTATATCGCTGTTGCAAGAGAATGCGATGTTGACCAGCCAAGAAATCTCGCAAAATCGGTAACGGTGGAATAATTCACCCTATCGCGCGAATCCCGAGAGCGCAATCGCCTCGGGATGGTAATCGGTATTCGGTAATCGGTATTAGATATTCGGATAGTAAATGATAAATAGAATGTCCATATTGTCCATGACCGTGCGATAGCGCATTACTTCGTTAGCTGTCCATTTGGCCCATGACCGCGTGGTTGCGCATTACTTCGTTAGGTGGCTCTTAAATTTAATTAAATTAATTATTTCAATAATTGCTTATATGGCCTTATGTATCTTATGTGGTTCAATAATTCTTTTAAAAAAATATTCCCTTTCCTGAAT
>JAUVKG010000113.1 GCA_030596365.1 Chlamydiota bacterium
GCTGATGGCTGGAACAGTAATTCTGTTAATGCTTATTCAGATGCTCCGTATGAACATGGTAACTGGCATCATGATGCCAGTTCGAAATGGGATCCTGAAAAACCTATTATTACACCCGGTAATGATCCAACTGACCCATATCAATATGATTATTGGGACCATATTGAATATATTATTGATTTAGCCGCTGAAAGTAATATGTATGTGAATTTCTTCCCGATTGATGGCCCGCATCTTGGTCCCGGTTCCGAAAGAATTATGGAATATGCTTGGGAAACATATATGTTTGGTAATTGGATTGGTGATATGTTTAAGGATAAAGCGAATATTATCTGGTGCTTTGGCAGTGATATTTCGCCATCAAATCAGTGGCATCCAACAAAAATTGTTGATAATTATAACGGACTCGCAAAGGGAATTGCTGATGGAGTTAACGGGGTAAATAATGAACATGGAGTAACCGATTATTCAACAACTCTTATGACCTTTTCTCCGAAAAAATGGGAATACAGTTCTTCTTATTGGTTTGGTAATCAGGAATGGTTAGATTTTAATTCAATCTTTGAAGTGCCGGGAAGATCCGGTGAACCGACATTTAACCAGATTTATAAAATAAATCTTGATTATAATAAAAGCCCTGCAAAACCTACCTCGCTTTTTAGATCTCTTTATGAAGGTAATGCTAACGGATTTGCAGCTTGGCAATCGCGTTTTCAAGTCTATCAAACCGTTTTTGCAGGCGGTTTCGGCGCTTCATACGGAAATCAGTATGTATATGATTTTGGTTCTTCCTGGGAAGCTAATATGGGGTCAGACGGTGCTGAACAAATGCAACATTTGTTTGCTCTTATGACATCAGTTGATGATGATCAATTCCTCGACAGAATTCCTGATCAATCTTTAATCGTTGGCGATACAGGTGAAATATATAATGGTGATTGGTATCAAAATAAATCTACTATCATTCAAGCTACTCGTACAACAGAGGGTGATAGCGCTATGATTTATTCCGCAAATGGAAGAAATATAACTGTAAATATGGACATTCTTAAGACGGGAACAATGAAAGCGGAATGGTTAAATCCTCGCAATGGTGATTGGACAGTTATCAACACTAATATTCCAAGTGGTACAACTGCTCCAACAGTAGAATTTGATCCACCCGGAGCTACAGCAGAAGAAAATGACTATGTATTAGTTTTAACAAAAGAATTGGGACCTAATGATCCACTTCTTGTTATTACTAATCAATCTTCAACTGTTACTTATGATGTTACTACTGCTTCTATCGGTGGGACAAATAATGCTAATGTTGTTGGCATGATGAATTGGTCAAATCAACTTACCGGCGTTAGCGGTAATCTTCCTGCAGCAGAAAGCTGGACAATTAACGATATTGTTTTAAATATTGGTCTTAATATTATTACTGTATCAGGAACTAATGATGTCGGCTTATTAGAAGATGATAGCGTTACAATTCTGCGTGGCGGTCCGGGAACAGGTGTTCCAACTTTGGATATCACAAATGAAAACGCTACTGTTGTATATAACACTACAGAATATACTATCGGATTTGTTTTTAATACTAATGTTATTGGGAATATCAGTTGGATTAACCAACTCACAAGTGTTCAAGGTGAGGTAGATTCTCTGGATGGTAAAATACAAAATATCGCTCTCGGTGTTGGCTCAAACGTTATTGCTGTTACAGGTAAAAACAGTTTAGGTGTTGAAGTTAATGATTCCGTTACTATTGTTCGTACTCCCAGTCTCGCTGTTCCTTTTGTAGATGTTACTACAGAAGATGCGATTGTAAGTTTTGTAATTGCAGAATATGATATTGCCGGAACTAATAATGCGAATATTGTTGGAACTATGAGTTGGTCAAATGAACTCTCAGGTGCTGTAGGCACTGTTCCTGCAACATCAAGCTGGACAATCGAAAATATTGTTTTAGATGTAAATGCTAATATTATTGTAGTGTCAGGAACTAATGTTTATGGTGATATAGCGAGTGACAGTGTAACAATAACACGTTTCTCAAATCCTGAATCAGGGTTGCATGTAAGTGACAATAATCGCTTTTTAGTTCAACATGATGGCTCTCCATTTTATCCTCAAAATGATTGGGGTACTAAAGTTCCTTGGATGTTAAGCATCGACGAGGCAAAAGCATATATCGAAGCTCGTAAATCTCAAGGCTTTAATGTTATCACGATGTATGCAATTGCTAATTATTTGGGTGATGATGGTAACACCCCTCCTTTTGGTACTGTTAACTATTATGGTTTTGCTCCGTTCGAGGGTACTGATACATGGAATGTTGAACAACCTGTTGATGAGTATTGGGAACATATAGGAAATATTATCGATATAGCTGCTTCTAACGGAATATATGTTAATTTAGCTCCAATGCCGACTATCCTTGTCGGTGGCGGTTCTGAAAGTTTCCGTGTATTTACACAAGGTGACGTTTCGGCTTGCTATGAGTATGGTAATTGGGTTGGACAACTATACAGAGATAAAACAAATATGATTTGGACTTTAGGTGGCGGTAAAAAACCTGATAATTATTATGACTACACTCCTCAGTTTGATAGTATGGCAAAAGGTATCGCTGACGGATTTAACGGGATCGCTGATAACGAAACAGGTGAAACGGATTATAATACCACTCTTATGACTTATGATGGTGAGAGATGGACATACAGTTCTTCACATTGGTTTAATAACGAAGAATGGTTGGATTTTAACTCACTGCATGAAGTACCTGGAAGAGATGGTTATCCTCAATATAATCAAGTTACTGAAACAACACTTGATTATAATCTAACACCGACAAAACCTACCTGGCTTCTTGGGCCGGTTGTTGAAGATCGTAGTGGTCATACTGAATTCCAAGCTTGGCAATCAAGATTCCAAGCGTATCAAACTGTTTTCGCGGGAGCATTCGGTTCTTCTTTTGGTAATCAGTATATTGAAGATGGTAAGTCGGGTTGGGATACTCATTTAGATTCAGATGGAGCTAACCAAATGCAGTATCTTACTGATTTAATGACATCTGTCAGTGATATTCAATTCCTTACCAGAATTCCCGATCAGTCTTTGATTGATGGTGATACAGGTGAAATTTATTATGGGACTTGGTATCAAAGTAAATCAACTATTATCCAGGCTACACGCACTGAAGACCGTGATAATGTTATGATTTATTGTGCAAACGGACGAAATATTTCTGTTAATATGGACCAACTCGGTGTCGCCGAAGCATACTGGTATAATCCCCGTACAGGAGGCTACACTCTTATAAACAAGAATGTTGCAAGTGGAACGGGTGCTCCCATTATAGAGTTTGATCCTCCGGGAACTGTTGCTGATGGAAATGACTGGGTTTTGGTTTTAAAAAGTATCCCTGAACCCAGTCTATTTATCATTTATTATTTATTATTATTTATTTACTATTTGAAACGTAAATAATATAAACAATGATAATCGACATTTTTTGTTTGCTTCTTAATTGTTCTGTTGTTCATTATTCTGCAAACTTCTTTTTTCGCAAAATGATTTACAGCAAAATGATTTTAAAATTATATACGAATAATTTATTTTTAACGCCAGAAAATTAAAATTATTATGAAAAAAAATTGGAAAATGCTCGCACGAAATTTAACCGGTAGGGAATTGATTGAACGAATCAATGACGGTAATGATGTCGCACTCCTTCCGGTTGGCAGCATGGAACTACATGGGCCGCAACTTCCTCTTGGAACGGATACTTATATTGCGGAAGCTGTCTGCCGACTTGTTGCTCCGAAAATCAAAGGAACTGTGTTTGATACAATTACTTATTCATGGTCGGGTATGACAAAATACAGCAAACCAACTATTTCTATGACTATGGACATGGAAACCAGTTATGTTAGAATGGTTTGTGATCAACTGCTTCGGATTGGCTTGAAAAGAATTTATGTTATTCAGTTTCATGGCCCGGGATTTGCACTCACTCGTCTTGCTCGTGAATTCTTTGAAGAAAACGGTTCGCCTTTAGCCTTTTACGGTCTCTTGCGTATGCCAAATAATGAAATGGATGAATATCGCGAAAAAGGTATCGCCTGGGAAGCATCAATGTATGCTGCAGCTTCGGAAATGCTTGGGACAACTCCAACTATCTTTCCTGACGCTGCTCCTCCGTTAGATGAAATCGTTTTACCTCCGGGATCAGATGCACGTGAAAAAATTCTTGAAACCGGTGGATATGTTGGAATGCTTGGAACAAACGATCTGCATCACGGGCCTTTTGAAGGCAGAATAGACACTGAAGCCGGAATGAATACCATGAAAAGGTTGGCTGATGATATTGCGTCTTCTGCTCCGAGTTTTAAAGAATTATGTGAAGCGTGGGAAGGAGTTGAGTTATCAAAATCGTGGCCCAGTGATGCTAAATAGTGCCTGATCGATAAACACTACTGTTATTTATCCTGCTTTAATTCTTGCGCATACTTCTCTGGCGTGTCCGATATCATGTGTTTTTGCAGCATCTACCACACCAATTGAATTCACAAGATTTCCCGGAACATATGTTATAATTTGTTTCAATATGGTATAATTACTTCGAGCTTCTTTTTTGGTATTAAATATAATCCCAGTATATCTTGTAATAAAGGGGTCGGACACCAAAGATAATAACCTCAAAAAAAGGAAAACTGTTGTGCAGCATTCACTCAAAATTATAGCATTTACTGTAACTCTGGTATTCTTCTCCATCGGGGCGAAAGCCGTAAATAAACTTGACTTTCCAATTGGTATCTTTTGCGCCGGGGAGCCGACAGAGAAAAACTTCAAATATGTGAAATCACTTGGATTCGACTACATTCATCGCTACAGTCTTGCGGCAAAAGATGAAAAAAAAGTGCAAATCTATATGGACATGGCACATAAGTGTAACCTCAAAGTTATGCTCGATATCAGCACTCCGGTGAGACTCATGAAATATAAGAGAATTACCGAAGAAGAGGCACTCGCCCAAATAGGAAAAATGGTTGAACGTTGGAAAAACCATCCGGCGTTGGGCTTCTGGTATTTTTACGATGAACCCGACCTCCTTATGTCGCCCGAGGTGCTGATCAAGTTTCATAAGATGATTAAACAAAAGTCTCCGGACATACCGGATTCTATAGCCTTAAATTGGCAAGAGGGTTGGGATCGATGGACAAAATGCGCGGATATTATCATGCCGGATCTTTATCCGGTAAACAGGGAATCTTTCCCTAAATCTATGTTGAACTTGCAGGTCGAGTACTTTGAAAAAGTCGAGAAGAAATGTCAATACACGATTCCAATCGTTCAATGTTTTGGTTACCCCAATTCTCCTAACGCAACGGAAATGCGATACATAATGTACAGCACCTTAATGCAGAACCCCCGTGGCCTCTTTTTCTGGGCCTACTGGTACGCCCGAGAAGAGCCGCTTACCGAAGACGCTGATTTTCATCCGGATTACCTCGAGAAAACCGTAAAACCGATTTTGACCGATTTTAAACGTTGTGTTGAGCTTATCAAGCCGGTGGACAAAGCCCTGTATCCTCCCAATATGACCAATGACTTGTACAGTAATAATCAGCTTCTGGTTGCTTTGTGGAAGAAGAAAGACCGATTCATTGTTATTATGATCAACAATTGGCCCGTAGAGCGCGAAGTATCCATTCCTATAAAGCCGTACATTGATGAGGCGGATTTGCGACCCCTTTTCAACACCCGTGACATCCCGGGATTAAAAATCCGGAAAAGTATTTTGACCCTGCGCCTGGCTCCTTGGGAGACGCTTATTTGGGAAACAAAAAAGAAAATCACGAAGATAGAAGATGATGAAGTGAAATTATAAGCCGGAACCAGGCATGAACACGCAAGCGCGTTACTTCGTTAGCGCCAGGCACAGCGGGAGCTTCGCGAACATCGAACATCGATTAACGATTTAAGATTTTAGAAGTTTGTTACTGTAATTCTTGACTCACTTTTAATACTCCGAACATCGGTCCGGCGTCAAGAGTTACCTCTATAATTCCACCTTTATCAGGTACTCGAACAAAATAATTTGCTACTTCTGTTTTTTCTCTTTGTCTCTCGTCTAAATTACCCAGCCATCTGAAATGCAATCTGTTTAACGGCACCTCGAAACTGTTTATGCGTGTTCCGTCAGCTTTTTTAATAACAATATCAACCTCAGCTCTTTCATTAGCTCTCTCCCATGTGATTTCGTTGTCAATAAACTTATGGTTATTATATATTGACCTTGAATCTGAACCGGCGTAAGAAAGATAAACGGCCAACCCTCTTTTACCTTTAGACCTTTTAGAAGGAACCAACTCTATCCGAAGTTCAGGCTTTTTCCTGAAATCACATATAGGAGCGTATTTGACCTTTTTTGATGGGTCTATCGCACGGCGAATGTGATAATCCCAACGAGCGTGACCCTGACGAATTTTATAATGAACAGTGGCATATAAACTACGCTGCGGTGTACTGTCTATCAAGGCAGAATCCCGTTTTTTTCTTTTTCTTTCACTTTTTTTCCAAATTCTTCTCTGATTGCACCAATGTTCAATATTAACTTTAGTTTCGTGTTCGGCATCCTTATTGTAAACCGGCGGGAGTTTTAGTGATGAAAATCTGACACTATTGAGAATGCCGGAGTGGTATTTAGTACGTCCGGGCGTTTTTTTGATGTTTTTGAATGTGCTGCCACTGTTCTTAGATGAATCGAATTTACCGTCAAGATTATCGGATGAATAGAGAATTGTGTATCTGTCATTTTCTTTACTGGTTGTATCTATTGCAACTGTGAGAATGTTTGACCCGTCTTCAGATAATATCAATTTCGCGTATTTAGGGTTGTGCAAAGTTGTTTTTCCTGCATAACTTCTCATAGAAAATGTTAGAGCAAGAAGTATTATAATTAATGTAAGTTTCAATTGTGAAATACTCATTTTTCCTCCGGTTATTTATTAATCATTTTGCTGTAAATCATTTTGCAAATTAAATAATTAATCTGTTTTTGTCTTAGCAATTCTTATTTTATCTTTCCGCACTGGGAAGTGCGGCTTACTCCATCATTCTATTTCCGTTTTCAAATGTTAATAAACGTTCTTTTTTATTTTCTGCGAAATGCAAGTAATGCAAGAACAATTCCACCAAAAATCATTCCGGGTTCAGGAATAGTTCCAAGAAACTGTTCAGGAATAAGAGCGCTATTGCTAATTCTTACTTCATCAATAATTCCATTAACACCATCACGTGTGTCACCGTGGTTCATTCCGCGACCGACAACCCATGGAGCATAAGTAGAAACCATTCCGCCGCTAATAGTTGCGGAATCTTCTTCTGTATAAACTTCTTCACTTTCTTTGGCGACATAAAGTTTGATATTAGTTCCACCTTGACAAACATAAGCGAGTTTATACCATTCATCGACATTATAAGTATAAGAGGCGCTCAACACCACAAAATTTTTAGCGCCGTCAAACATATAAACACCGATACTATTATCCGCTCCAAATATTATCTGAAAAGGAGACATTTCACTACCGGAGTTAGGAAAATCAGGTTCACCGTCTTTACAAAGTACAGCATTCCAGATGCTGTCATCTAAAATTCTTGCCATTAGTTCAATAGTAAAGTCGTTAGTAAAAGCATAAGAATCAAGAGAGTTCCCGCCTGTTTCTCTACCGAATGTACCTATATTTTGCATATCATGAGTAAATAACCTTGCCATTGTATCCGGCTCGTCTGTTTGCGGTATAGTTGAGAATGGTACTTTGTTTGTAGCTGTTGAAAGAACAGGACTAATAAAAGTTGACATGTGATTCTCATTGCCTGAAGAATCTACATAGTAATCATCATTATTCCCCACATGAACACCATTTGTTATTTTGTTTTGCTTGGACATTATATCATAATAAAGCATTAATTTCTATACCGATTTTTTGATTAAAAATAATGTTTGAAAAAAATGTCTTCATTGTCAACTTTTGAATTTTTTGATACAATCTGAATATATTTTTCATGTTGTGTGATTTCACAATAGCAATCATTTTGGATAAATGGGAAGGAAAATACAGGAATATTGTAACAAG
>JAUVKG010000420.1 GCA_030596365.1 Chlamydiota bacterium
ACCGGAAATTTTTGCAACAACTTTTCCGCTCTTCTTTTCAACGATTTTAAATTGAAGTTTAACATTTTTTGCGGATATCGCTCCCGTGTTTTTCACATCAGTCCATACTTCAATTTTGTTTTCTTTTATTATAGGCTTAATCTGCACTTTTTTTATATAAGGTGAATGCGTCAAAATTAAACTTACGGAATCATAAATTCCGGGTAGATACGTTTGCTTTTCTCTGTCCATTCCTCTTACAATGGACTCCGGCACAGATTTTTCTGTTGCACCGACTCTTACAATCAGTTCATTTTCCGATTTATTTTTATTCAGAAAAGAATTAACGTCAAAAGTTCCGGGAGTAAAACACGGCAAATGCTCACCCACAACTTTTCCGTTTATAAAAACTTTTATACCATATTTAGCTTTGTTAATTTTCAGCAGTGCAATTTTGGGTGTTTCTCCTTTAAGTTTAAAGGTTTTGCGATACCAGAATGCTTCCCGTTTTTTGCTTTGAACTCCAATATCATCGAATTTCGGTTTTGCCAAATCCAAAACACCGGGCACTTTAACTTTGTGTTCAAAGGAAGTTGGAATTTTATCAAAGCTGCCTTGTTCAACCAGCCATACACCATCTAAATCAATAATTTGTCTTTTTGCCATTGTAGTCACCGAATAGATAAAAGTTACAGCTAACACATATAGAACGAATCGAATGTTTTGTTTTAAGTTCATAGTTTTCATAGTGATAGTTGGATTGTTGGCCACGCAAAATGCGTGGTAAAATTATTGGATTACGGAATAAAATTTTCCCATACTTCTTTTTTTAAAATTGGATTCGGTACAAAATCGAACTTGCTGTTTTCTTTTTTATATTGTTCATAAATCGAAATTCCTTTTTCAATTCCAAGATTTTTATAATCTTCAGGACTTTTTTGAATTAAATCACTCAAGCCATAATTTCGGTTCGCTTCCCAGTATATGTTTCCATCTTTATCTAATTTCGGAAACCAGGCAAGTCCTTTATGCTTGCGAACTTCGTCATAAACAAAACCATAATCCCTGTCACACCACGCGCCAAAAGTAAGTGGTAGAGTTGGGTCAGCGCTGATAGTCGCATGTGCCCAATAAGGCGGTACAATCACAACTTCTCCGGGACCGGCTTTTACAGCAAAACATCTCCCGGGTTCATCTTCGGCAAATTCCTGCATCAGTATAATTGCCTTTCCGTGCCAAATTTCATAAATTTCAGGAGTTGACCAACCGCTATGAGATGAGATTTTATGAATATGTCCTTGTGACCGAATAGGTTCATTTCCTAATCTGCCGGCTGCATAAGTTACTGCACCGTAAAGCAAATGTCTTGCTGCCAAGTCGTTGAAATCTTCTTTACAGCCGATATCCATAGCGATGGCATAAACATTTTCGGGTCCATTGCAATTTGGATCACTTAATGATTGACGAATATCATCAAGTTTTCTTATTTCAGGTTTTGGTCCGAAACAATCATCTCCATAAGTAAAACCGATAGGGTTGTTGGTGAATGTAATGTTCATGTTGAAAGATAAAGTAAAATTGATCTAATTAATTTAATTTCTAATTAACCTAAAAAATGTCCAATGAACAAAAATAAGAAATAAACAAACAAAGAACGTTTTCATTGGGGTTTGGATATTGTATTTTGGTGCTTGGTTAGGTCAATTAGATCAATTAGAAATTAAGTCAATTTATAATAATAAGTCAATTAGGTTAATTTTTTTCATTTTACATAAGCTTTTATTGTCGCGCATTCCGCTCCTTTGGATCTTCCATAAGGTGAAATTGTGTACTCGCCTACTGAAGCGGGAATAATAAATGCTTCCGCATAATTAAAAATTTCGGGTTCAAATTTACCGGCCGGGCTTTCAACTATCACTTCTTCTCCCTCAACAAGCATTAAAACATTAACTCCGCCATTTGTGTTATGATAAACTTTTTCAGAAAACCAATGTCGTCTTGTTTCGATAAATTCTCTTTCATGAAGACCGGTTTTCTCTTCTTTCCAACCATTACCGCTATTTATTTTTTCAATAACATTAACATGATTTTTATTAATAATTTCGGTATCATAACTATAATTTATAACATTTTTTCCATGCTTAATATGAATAGGTCGAGGCTTTCCGTCAGTGCCAAGTCTGTCCCAGTCCCAAAGTTTGAACGTGAAAATATATGGCGTAGCACTGATCTCAAGTACCATACTGCCCGCGCCGGAGCAATGGACCGTTCCGCCCGGGATCAGAAAATGGTCATGTTTTTTCGCGGGAATTTTATTAATATATTTTTCTGCGTTAAACGATATTTCTCCTTCCTGCGCAAGCTCCAAATCTTTAATCATCGCTTTTTTGTCAACATCGGTTTGCACGCCAAGATAAACATGCGCTCCTTCTTCCGCATCAAGCATATAGTAACTTTCATCCTGTGTGTAATGCATTCCGAATTCATTTTGAATATATTCAGTCGTCGGGTGAACCTGTAAGCTTAAATTTTCGCCTTGCATAGTATCAAGAAAATCGAAGCGAATAGGAAATTCTTTTCCAAATCTGGCAT
>JAUVKG010000350.1 GCA_030596365.1 Chlamydiota bacterium
TCCGCTTTACATTTCGTTGCCTTATAGTATTGCGTTACGGTCATCAGCCTGAATAATGAGACCTCCCAAGTTCATTTATATACCATTTGTAAGCATACCATCACTCTTAACTCCGGCGACCTTGCATAGTCTTGACTATTAACGCATTTTTGCCTTTTAACCGCTCTCACGCTTTCTATGCAATTACAGATTTCACCCAATTAGGGAGGCTCATCAATCGCAATGGTGTAACGAAGCCTGTGTGTTCACGCTATTTAAAGCATTACGGTCTGCTTACTCGCTACCTGAGGACTCGAACATAAACCTCACGATTTATATCCCCTCACAGAATTTACTATTCCTTTCACTACCGTCCGAATAGTCAATTGACGGGTTGGACTTGCACCAACTGATATATAAACGCCTCTTGGCGTACCTAATTTCACGAATTTACACGAATTTTATATATAAGAAAATTTCTTAATTTTTTATTTAATTACAAATCTTTTTTTTACTCTAATTCTATTTTTAAATTTGTATTTCTTTAATTCGTGAAAATTAGTGTCAAAAAAATTTATTTATTATAAAATAATTCTCTTATATTTTAATGTATCTTCTCCGAAGTTTACTAAAAGTCCTAACTTCATTTTTGAAGCTGCAAGATAATTTATAGTTTGTCTGACATTACCAGGAACAAGTTGTTCAATTGCTTTAACTTCAAGCGGAATTTTATTAAAAACTATAAAATCTGCATCATAAGAGTGTGGTAATATTTTATCTTTATATTTTATTTTATATGACTTCTCACGTTCGTACGGAATATTTCTTAATTGAAATTCATATTCAAGGGCATCTTTATAAACTATTTCACTAAAACCTTTTCCTAATTCATTGTATACTTCCATACACGCGCCAATAATTTCATAAGACTCTTTTTCATACAACAAATCCACTTTTTACTCTAATTTAATTTTTAATTCTACTAACTATTTTTAAAATTCGTGTAAATTCGTGTAATTCGTGTCTATATTTTATTTCCGGATTTTCAGCAGTGCTGCTAATCCAAAAATTATCAACCCTATTCCCATCGGTTCGGGAAGAACCTGGTCGGTATTAATTATTCCAGGTGTCTGAAGAACATTATCCCAACCAAAATCAGGTTCATCATACCCTACTCCAACTTTTGAAAGTGTATTGCTTAAGGTGGATGCATCATCAAGAGGAGTCACATCATTTGGCAATCCATATTCATAATATACAGCTGATTTGCACTTATAAGCTAAGAAATGTATTTGAGTATCATCTGCTTTGGCTATCCGAATACCATAATCATCCCCGGAATGTTTAATGGTGCTTGCCATTGTTTCGTCAGTATTTGGGACATCCGAAGAAGAACTACCTGCGAGAACGTAAAAGCCAAAACCATCTATTTCATTTGTGAAAGTGAAAGAACCTATTTCCGTTCCAACAGTCCATTCATAATAATTACTTCCGTTATAACCGGTAAGCAATTGAACTTTCCATCCTGTAATATCAGTTCCCGCAACTCCGCAAAGTTCAATGAATTCCTCGTCATCATCTCCCGGATCATTTGCTCCAACTTCATTAATCCAAACAGCAGGAACAGGTGGCGGAGTAGCTGACGATTCGCCAAACATTTCAAAATCCACAACGTCATTTGACGGATCGCTGGTATTGAACTGATAAATTATGGAATTAGAAATACCGGCCACACTTCCCGGCGTATAAATAAAGTTGAAATTTGTTTCCTGCTTCGGTGCGAGAGTAAAATCAGCAATGGAAGTTGGTGAGAATTTATCCGTATCACCTGATGTGGCAGAAAAACCTGTAACTGTTAAGTTTGATACTTCACCACCATTTCTGAAGTTCATTTGCATTGTTCGTGTATAATCCGGATATACAATTCCGAAATTCAATTCCGGATACGGTACAAGCCAAAGATATGGGTCACGGGTCGGTCCAATAATATCAAGTGGAAGGATTTGGTAATTACTATGAAATGGGGTGAAAATTCCGGTTATTGTTATATTAGTTCCGTAAGGAATTGCTGATCCAACAAGTGGGTCAAGATTGTCTTGAATTCTTATTGCGCCGTTTGTTCCATTTTTCCATATTGTATAAGTTGTGGCTCCTGAAAAAGTCCCGGATTCCTGAAAATCAACACCGTTAATCACAACCAATTTACCTTCAATATCAGTTAGAGCCGGATTTGTTGCAGGAGTTGCAAGAGTATCAATATCAATTAAAATTGCCGTTGGTACATTAGAAACACCGTAATTATTTACCACATCTACATAAGAAATTTGGAATCCATTTGCATAAAAATCATTAGTTCCCGAAAGAATAACACAAGAACCGGGTACAAGATTATTGGCAACAATCATGTCAGGAATTACAGGCATAGGTCCGGCGAGTTGAATTCCTCCGCTTTCATCCTGAGCAAAAATATTATACCAACTTCCACCAAGGTCATTAGTAGTAGAAATATAAACCGGCCCGATTTCTACCGAAACATCATCTCCCAGAGCGCGAGCTTCTGCGATGGTCAAAGCTGCATAACCGCTTACTGCGATCATCATAGTGGTTAGAATAACTAACAATGCAATTTTCTTCATTTTTTTCTCCGTTAATTTATTATATTAAAGTTAATTTTTATGTTTATGTTACTATTATACCAAAATTAAGTTCATTTTGTTTTTTTGTTTTATTTACGGATTTTAAGTAATGCTGTAAATCCAAAAATTATCAACCATATACTTAATGGTTCTGGAAGTATTTGATCATTATTAATTTCTCCGGGAGTCTGAAGAACAATTTCCCAATCGAAATCAGGTTCTTTCATCCCCTTGCCTGTTTTTGAAAGAGTATTACCTGGCAAGGAAGAGTCATCAAGAGGCGTCAAATCATTTGGCAATCCATATTCATAATATATAGCGGATTTACTGTTATAGGCAAAGAAATGAATCTGTGTGCCATCAGCTTTTGTTATCCGAATAGCATAATCATCCCCGGAGTGTCTAATTGTGCTTGGCATTGTTTCGTCAGTATTTGGAACATCCGGAGAAGAACTGCCTGCGAGAACGTAAAAGCCAAAGCCATCGTTTTCATACGTGAAAATAAAATTTCCGATTTCCGAACCAACAACAAATTCATAATAATTACTTCCGTTATAACCGGCAAGCAGTTGAACTTTCCAACCTGTAATATCGGTTCCCGCAACACCGCAAAGTTCAATGAATTCCTCGTCATCATCTCCAGGATCATTTGCTCCAACTTCATTAATCCAAACAGCAGGAACAGGTGGTGGTGTGGCTGAAGATTCGCCAAACATTTCAATATTGACTGTTTGATTTGACGGATCACTGGTATTGAACTGATACATTACTGAATTAGAAATACCTGCCACACTTCCCGGCGTATAAATAAAATTGAAGTTTGTTTCTTCGCGCGGAGCAAGAGTGAAATCAGGAATTGAAGTCGGTGAAAATTTCGCTGTATCACCTGACGTGGCAGAAAAACCTGTAATAAACAAGTTTGATAATTCACCACCATTTCTCACATTCAGTTGTAATGTTCTTGTATAGTCAGGATATACAATC
>JAUVKG010000296.1 GCA_030596365.1 Chlamydiota bacterium
ATCTATAAGATCAGATTCTACAGTTATTTCTACGTTATGGTCGCCGGCGGGATAAAGATAATCGGTAGCCCATTGCCAGGTGGTGTATTGTTCGGGGTAAAGGGGTTGTGTATTACGTTCACTTGAATCGAACTCGCCATCGACGTAAACATTGATTAAATAACTGTCTGCGAGGGCAAATCCCGGACCATAATTATCAATATCAAAGTCAAAATAACCGTTTGCGGGATCTACCGGCAGGGGATTACTAACGCCGAGATCTATATAATTTGAATTAGTTACAACCAGTGAAAAAGTCAGAGTATTATTATTGGTGTTAACATCATTGCCGTCCGGTTCTACTTTAATTTTAACAGAGTGAGAGCCGGGAAGATAATAATAATCGAGCTGCCAGTCCCAGATGGTTGATGCACCGGAATCCAGATTGTATAGATTTCTTTCTGTTGAATCTAGTTCGTTATCTACATACACGGAAATGGAGTAACTGTCAGCCGGCTGATTTTGTGGCGAGTCATTTTTGATTTCAAAATTAAAGATTCCGTTATATGAGTCTGTAATATGAACGTTTTGGACAGCGAGATCGGGTTGGGTGTTTGAAACGAATTCATAGCCCATTAATTCTATATTGTCTACAAAACCACCGGCATAATTCGAAATACTTTCATTCGAGAAAAAAGCGAAACCGATGTAAACAGAGTTTGAACGCGCGTAATCTTTTGCATCAATATAAACGTTTGTAATCCATCCACCGGAAATACCGGTATAATTTTGACCTGTGAAATCATATCCGTCAGTAGAAAGCCCCACAAAAAGTCCATCTACAACAGGTTGGGTTTCTAAAAAGAAGTCAAAAAACAAAAGCGCGTCTTCTGACGCTGAAAGATCAAATGGACCTTCAATCATCCAAGCGTCCATATTGTCAAAATAATTCCCTGCCGGGGTGTAGTCATAACCGGCGCACCAGGCTGAATTACTGCCTGTTGATGCTTCAACATCGGTTGGTCCCCAGGTTGGAGTTCCGTAAAGCTGCCAAAAATCAGGGAATGCGCCTTCGAAGTCATCAAAGAAATATTGATACCAATTTCCCGGATCGTCATTAAGAATAGGTAATGAGGCTGCCGGAGAGCGAATCGCGGTTTGAGATTTTCTGCGTAATTCCACAAGTTCACTACGTTCTCTTGCGGCCACATAATTTTTAAATTTCCGTGAAACTTTTTCTTTTACTATAAGGTTTTTATTTTCATGCGAAAGATTTGACACGCGGAAAATTTTACTTTGAGATTTTCGTTCTCCATTTTTTTGTGTTTCAGAACGGTGAAGTTTAATGTTTGGGTTTGAAGAAAAGCTCTTTGTTTTTAATGATGAAGGCAAAAACGTTCGTTTAACTCTTGTCGGATTTAAATTCTCCTTTTCGGAAATGATAATCTCAGATAGAGGTGTCGAACTGCTATTCCTTAATGTTCGAGAAGCTTGAACAGACAAAACAATTGCCAAACTAAAAAATAAGACAAAAAACTTTTTTATTTTAATATTCATTTTCATTATCATAAGAGATTTTAAATCATTTGAAAGATTTGCTTAGTACCATTTTATCAAATAGACGTTTAAAAAGGGAAAAAATTCATTTTAATACCTTTTGCAGTACGATTTATTTGCAGTACGATTAAATTCATTTTTATAACAGAATAATTAAATATTTCAATAACAAAAATCATTTCCAATGAAATAACTTGCTTTTGCAAGGTCATCGTTTCAATCTTTAAATAATAATTGCAGTACGATTGTGGGGGAAAACGATTAAAAAATATTTGAAAAAGCTCATTTTCAAACGCACGGAAAATAAATTGTAATTCGCGACAGCTAATTTCAATTTCCTCTGCACTAAACTTAAATGCTTAACAAATAATTTATTTTCAAACGCAAAGAAATCAAATTTGCTCCAACGGAGGAAATTTCCTCTAATTTTGTTGATTGAAGATTTGTTTGTAATATGTTAGAATAATCTGCATTATATAAAACCAATAACTCGGGAGATTAAATGTATAAAAAATCAAAATTATCTTTGGTAATCATTTTTGTAATGTTAACTACAATATCAGTTGCTTTTGCAAAACAATCTTTTAAAGTTGAGAAGATTACCTTTTCAAATAATACACCTCCCATTAACTCTCAAATTGATATAACGGTAACCATAAAAAACACATCAACCGGAAAAGGAACTGAACAGGGAGCGGTTACCGCTCATATTGGAATTCAAAGGCCGGACAAGTCAAAATTTTATTTACAGCCCAGGAAATTGAATGATATTGAAAGAGGAAAGACTAAAGAGCTTATTTTTAAATTTAATACAGGATTTGTTTTAGGAAAATTTCTTGTGGGTTGTGATTTATGGGATTCTTCAAAAAGCAATATGTTTGATTCAACCGGCTTCAATTATGAACTGACGATTAAGAAAAAATTAATAAGAGCTATGTGGGTTTGGCATACCGAAATTATTCATGGTGGCGAAAGTGGTGTTGTTCAATTACTGGATTTTTGCTTGGCGCCACATAACAATAAATCGAAAAAAATTTCACTTCTCTACCTATTCATTAATCCTAAGTCTATGAAGACTAATAACAAATCTCTTCGCAATTTTATTCAAAAAGCAACGGATAAAGGAATTAGTGTGCATGCTTTATATGGTATAATTCCCTGGCCGGGAGGATCAAATACTATTTATGATGTCGTTGATTACGTCTTAGAATATAATAAGCAATGTCCTTTATTAGAATCCAGATTTAAAGGTGTTCATTTAGACCATGAATTTTGGGAAAAGGATAAATTTGCAAAATATAAAAACTTTATTAATGGAATAAAATCTCATACTTTTAACTCCGAAACAATGAACTCCCAAAACTTAGCTTTTGGCCTTGATACAGGTGAAGAATGGGAAACTTATCACAAGCATTACTTATCTGAATTGTTTGAAACTCCTGATTTGGATTTCATTACGGTTATGTCCTATCGCGACCATGCTGCCGATATCATTTCCTGGACTTCTGATGAAATCACGGCTGGAGACAAGTATGGAAAAACGGTATTCGCTGGAGTGGAAACACACAGACCGAATCCAAATCCTAAAAAATGGCCTCATCCCAAAAATACGTTTTATGAAGAAGGTAATAACAAAATGGAAGATGAGTTAGCTAAAGTTGATTATATATATTCTGACCGGCAATCATATATAGGAGCTGCCATACATTTTTATCAGGCTTATTATAAATTATCCGATTCGCCAAGACAATCAGTTAAACACGCTCCTCTCAATAGTAAAACAAATTGAAAATTAATCTTTCTGTAGCCAATTACGTTGAGAACGGTTTCGTTTCCCTACTTTGCCGAAGTCGGCTGAAGTTACATTGGTTGCGTTAGCGGATCGTCGGTTGGAGAGAAGAAGTCGGTGGAACCGGCGGATTTACTCTTGGAGGAGTTGTTTTCGGAACAGGAGCCGGAGTTGGAGTTGGTCGGCTCCTTCTTGTTGTTTTCGGAACGGTTCTTTTTTTAGCTTTCGGCGATTTTGTAATTGGAGTTATCGGTAAATTATGATTAGATAAAGTATGAACATTAGGCTTTCTTTCCTTTCGGTTCTGATTTTTATCAATTCTTCCTGATTTAGCTTTTGGTACGATTGATTTATCAGTGGGGTTCAATTTTTTCAGTTTTTCAATTTTATCGATTTTTTCAGTCAATTTTTTTCTATTGATTGGTCTGTAAATTTCGATAACTTTCTTTTTCCCGCCTTTTTTTCTTGGATTTCTATTTTTTACAGTTACAATTTTTTTCTTTGGAACACGGCGTTTTACATTCTTCTCAACAATAAGACACGGAGGACCAATCCATATTTTATTGTGTCTGCCGTAATAATAATAACAACCGCCTCTAAAATAATAATTGTTTTCTATAATGTACGGCTCACAAACTTCAATCGAAATAATGGAATAATTAATTCTGTAATTAATTAAATAAGATGAAAGAAAATTATCGTAACTCACAAAAAACCAGTCGTTTGGATCAATTTCGTAAGTTTCGCCCTGAGGAACAGGCGGAATCGGTGCCCAACCGACATAATTGTCG
>JAUVKG010000195.1 GCA_030596365.1 Chlamydiota bacterium
ATTAATTTAAATCCCGGTGAAAGCGTATTATATAAAGACATTTCAGAAATTCTGAAATGTGGTAAAGTACCGGTAGTATTACAAGCTACACATAGATTAATTTCACAAGAATATAAAAACGGCAAGTTGGTTTTTGTTATAAAAGGACCTGCAGAAACTCCCGCGGTTGCAAGATTATTTTTCCCCGGCAAGAAAAAGCTTGATGTAACAGCGGTGAATTCCAAAGGCAAAAAAGTTGATGTGGCGGTGCAGAAAGATAAAGAAACCATCTTATTGCGCTTCCCGAATTACCCTGATGGAGTAACAGTGAAAGTAACATAAGCTTCCAGCTTATGGTGAGTAGTGAGTAGTGAGTGGTGAGTGGTGAGTGGGAAAGTGCGAAAGTGCGAAAGTGGGAAAGTGGGACGAATGGGAAATGAAATTTTAATAACAAAAGAAATTGAATTTGACTTCTTAGTCCGGGCATTCGCCGGATTCCCAATGTCTTAGTTCCTTGGTGGCTAATTAAAAAAATATTTATAAATAAAAGATAGCATGGAAAAACTAAACTAAAACGAAACAAAAAATTAATTATTCGTGTCTATTCGTGGGAGGAAAGAAATGAGCAACAAGAACTAACCGTTTCAACGGTTTATAATTACTATAAGGAATTTTTGATGAAAAAATACAATTTGCTTAAAATAACACTTTTAACAGCAGTAATTTTAACTCTAATTACAGGATGCACCAGCATTAAAAAACAAGATAAATGGGCTTGGGCTTACGCAGAATCAGAAAAAATCGTTCCTCAACTTACATTAGATGAAAAATGCGGGCTGATGGCAATGAACGCAAAGCCGGTCAAACGTTTCAACATTCCTGAACACTACTGGTGGAGTGAAGCTCTTCACGGAGTAGCGCGTAACGGAAAAGCGACTCAATTTCCTCAGGCAATTTGTTTAGCTTCAACTTGGGATCCTAAATTACTAAAGCAGATATCAACAGCCATAAGTGATGAAGCTTGTGCGAAATTTTATGCTAATTCTGCAAAAAATGTGAACAAATACCAAGGACTGACTATATGGAGTCCTACAATAAACATGGCTCGGGATCCTCGCTGGGGGCGAACAGAAGAGACTTACGGAGAAGATCCTTATCTCGCCGGTCAGATGGCTGTAGCTTTTGTAACAGGTCTTCAAGGCAACAACCCTAAATGGCTGAAAACCGTTGCAACGGTCAAACACTTTGTTGCAAACAACAGTGAATATAACCGCGAAAGCTCTTCTTATCCAGTGCCGATGCGCGATCTTCGCGACTACTATTTTCCTGCTTTCAGAACAGCTGTTGAAAAGGGTGATGCTGCATCGATTATGACTGCTTATAACGGAATCAACGGAATTCCTTGCTCGGTTAACAAATGGCTTGTAACTGACATTCTGAAAAACACATGGCATTTTAATGGAGCGGTTGTAACAGATGCTGGAGCTGGTACATTAATTAAAAAAGCGCATCACTATACAAAAAGTAATGCCAAAAGCGTAGCCCTGATGATTAAGGCAGGCGTAAACGTCTTTAGCGATGACAATTTCGGAAATTATATCAAAACAGCAATAAAGCAAGGGCTTATTACAGAAAAAGAAGTTAATAATGCTCTGATTCCTAATCTGGCAGTCCGTATCAAACTTGGACAATTAGAAAATCTTGCCAATATTCCATATTCAAAAATACCGACAAGCGTTGTGGGCTGTGAACAGCACAGAAAATTAGCTCAGCAAGCGGCGGAAGAAGGTATTGTTCTCTTGAAAAATTCACCTGCCTCAGACGGGGAAAAAGTTCTACCTCTTGACAAAAACAGAGTTAAAAATATTATACTCTGCGGACCTTATGCGAATGTCGCGCAAATAGGAACTTACAGTGGAACTCCGGCAACCAAACCAATCAGCCCTTATAATGGAATTGTAAAAAGAGCCGGAGATAAATTTAATGTTAAACTTATCCTTTTAAGAACAAAAAACATACCTATAGCAAAAAACTTTTTCTCGCCTGAGTTGAATTCGGATATACAGGGATTGAAAGCTGAATATTATGATAATATTCAATTTAAAGGCTCCCCTAAAAAAGTAAGAATTGATAATGCGATAAACTTCAACTGGTATAAACCGCAAATTAATAATATTGACCCGGATGTTCCGCAACCAATTTTTGCTGTTCGCTGGACCGGTTTCATCACTCCTGAAACAACTGGAGTCTATTTGTTTAACGCCTATGCAGACGACGGTGTTCGTGTTTGGATTAACGGCAAAAAATGTTTTGAAGACTGGTCGGCTAACGCTTATCGTAACGCCGGTTCCAAGTCTATGCACTTAGAAGCCGGCAAGCATTATCCTGTAAAAGTTGAATATTATGATGTTGGTGGCGATGCAAGAGTAACTCTTAACTGGGCACTGCCGACTCAGTCACAAGATCCGTTTAAAGGTTTTTCTCCTCAAAATACAATGATTGTTTATGTTTGCGGTTCTTCCGGTTCAATGGAAAATGAGGGTCACGACAGAAAAAATATTCAACTTCGTGATTTTGAAAAACAAGTTATAAAAAAACTTGTTGAACGCTTTCCAATGACAACAGTTGTCTTCAACGGTGGCAGTTCACTATCAGATCTCTGGGCGGCAAAATATGCCCCTGTGATTTTAGATGCCTGGTATCCGGGACAGGAAGGCGGAACCGCCTTGGCAAACATTATCTTCGGAGATGTGAATCCGTCAGGTCGTCTCCCGATAACTTTTTACAAATCAATAAAACAGCTGCCTCCTTTAGGCGACTACGCTGTAGCAGGGAACAACCGCACATACATGTATTTCAAAGGTGAACCTATATGGGTTTTCGGACACGGTTTAAGCTATACAAAATTTGATTACACCAAAACAAAAACCGATAAAACCGAAATAAGAGCAGAAGACACTGTAAATATGACCTTAGCCGTAAAAAACAGCGGCGCAAGAGATGGTGACGAAATTGTTCAAATTTACCTGAAACAGTTGAAAGGAGATCAATATACTCCTATTAGGAAACTAATTTCATTCAAAAGAGTAAACATTAAAGCCGGAGAAACTGCCGAAATCACTATTCCTCTTAAAGTAAAAGAGTGGAAACAGTGGAGTGAAAAGGCAAACAACTTCATACTCTCACCAGGCAAATATGAATTGCAGATAGGCTCCTCGTCAAAAGACATTAGGGAAAAAATAGATTTGACGGTAAAGTAACATAAACATCTTGCTTATGGATTATTGGATTGATGGATTGATGGTATTATTGTTTCGTTTCCAAACTTCGGTGATGAAAAAGGTGTGGCAAATGCTATTCGATTGTCAGGTTTGAACGTCCCTTTTTCATAAACTCAATTCCATACCGAAGCTGTTGACACGAACGGTTACAACTCCTTGACAATCCAAAAAAGATAGTATACAATATTATAGTGCTCGTGCACATTTTTTTAAAAGTTTTCCGTGCTCGTGCACAAACAGAAAAACGAACTTATGAAAAATTATGAAATCGTTGCTGTTCTTGGGATGATGATTGTTGCCGGATGTGTCACAAATGCATCGGAATTGCACGTGTATGAACCGGTAGATTATGGAGCTGTGCACGATGGACAAACCCTCTGCACGGCAAATATTCAGAAAGCAATCGGTCTTTCTCTGGTTGACCAAGTTCGCTCCGGAGAATCTGCTCAACTAAAAGGTCCTGTTTTTCCTGATAAAACATTTGATATCCGAGATTATGGCGCCATTAGCAATGGAAAAACCAAAAACACAGAGGCTTTTAGAAAAGCTATAGCAAAATGTGCAAAAGCAGGCGGTGGAACAGTATTAATTCCAAAAGGTCTCTGGCTGACCGGGAAGATTCATTTAAAAAGTAATGTTAATCTTCATGTGGCTGATGGAGCAGAGGTACGATTCAGTCAAAATCCTGCTGATTACCTACCGGTAGTATTTACCCGCTGGGAGGGGATTGAATGTTACAATTATTCACCTCTGATCTATGCAAATGATTGTGAAAATATTGCTGTTACAGGAAAAGGTTTATTCAATGGTCAGGGCAAATCATGGTGGCCATGGAAACGTAAACAGCATTCTGCAGCACAGCGGTTATATGATTCCGAATATAACGGAATTCCGGTTAAAGCCCGTATATACGGTACTGAAGAAACTGCGTTACGTCCACCGATGATCCAGTTGATAAATTGCCGCAATGTCCTGTTGGAAGGATACACATCCCGTAACAGTCCTTTCTGGAATCATCACCTGGTTTATTGTGATGGCGTAATTGTTCGTGATATTGTATTACTGAATCCTCACGATGCTCCCAATACAGATGGAATAAATATCGATTCTTCGCGAAATGTTCATATACAAGGACTTTTTGCCGATGTAGGTGATGACGCAATCTGTATCAAATCAGGTATGAATGAAGACGGATGGCGGGTCGGAAGAAAATCTGAAAACATTATCGTGGAAAATTGTCATGTTAAAAGTGGACACGGAGGCATCGTTTTCGGCAGCGATACTTCAGGTGGAATCCGTAATGTTTATGTTCATAACTGTGTATATGACGGAACTGACATTGGAATTCGTTTCAAATCCATGCGGGGCAGAGGAGGAGGAATAGAAAATATCCGGATAGAAAATATTCAAATGAATAATGTCGGTTCGTGTATTCTTTTGAACATGTTCTATGGATCTTCTTCAGCAAAGGCACGCAGCAGCACTCCACCGGAATTTAAAAACATCTTTATTAAAAATATTACCGGGAAAGGCGACCGTACCAGCCATGCCGTTACACTTCGCGGACTCCCGGAAAGACCGATTGATAACGTGATTCTGGAGAACATTACGATTAATTCAAAATATGGAATGTCAGCATCTAATTCACAAAATATCAGGTTAAAAAACGTGAAGCTCGTTCCTGAAAACAGCCCTGTGATAATGTTGGATGATTGTCGGGATGTTGATATAACCGGTGCGGTCAGCCCTAAGATAGAGACCTTTTTGCAGTTAAAAGGTACTAATACCGCCCGGATTTACCTTTCCGGAAATAATCTTACCCTTGCCGGGAAAAAGATAGTGAAGGGAAAAGAGGTGCCCGTTGATGCAGTGATTGTAAAGACAAATATAAAAACAAATTAACAAGGAGATATATTGATGAAATATATGAAAAACCAATTAATTAAAATAGTAATTTTTATATGTATTACACATTTTATCTGTTTTATAGCTCAGGCTAAAACCACTGAAATTTCTTTTAATAAAAATTGTCCGCCAATTGCGTTCGGTGTCGGTGACCTGAAAACAGCTCTTGATAAGGTGAAAGCTGAAAATGTTCGCATCTTTATAACGACAAATTTGCAAAGCAGTGAAAGCAGCGTAGTAAAACAGTCGGCAGATATGCTACCAAGCAAAGCTGAGTCATTTGTCATTTCAAGGTTATCAAATGAAATTGCAATAGTTGGAAGAGATAACGTAGGCTTAATGTACGGTTGTTTTGAATTAGCTGAACGTTTACAGATGAAAGGTAAAAAGGCGCTTGAATTAAAAGAACCTGTTGTACAGTCGCCTTTTGTAGAATTCCGAGCAATCAATCCTTTTTTGACACTGCCTTATGATAAAGGTACAATGGAAACATGGTGGTTTGTTCAGGAAGATTTCTGGCAGGATTATCTGGATATGCTTGCTCGATCGAGAATCAACTGGATTGATTATCATGGTATGTACAACATCAAGAGAACAGATTTTCCAAATCTATATCCTTACTTTATAAAAAGCGATCAGTTTCCTAAGGCGGGAATTGATTCTAAAACTTCCGAACGGAATCTTGCTATGCTGAAGAAAGTAATGAAAATGGCAAAAGACCGCGGAATAAAATTTTCGCTTATGA
>JAUVKG010000264.1 GCA_030596365.1 Chlamydiota bacterium
AAATCTTTGTTACTCTTAAGAAAAGTGTACTCGATCCACAGGGATCTACTATCGAACGCTCATTAAAACAAATGGGTTATGATGATGTTGATTCAGTTAGAATTGGTAAATTTATTGAACTGGAACTAAATGGTGATGATAAAGAGAAAATGCAGGCGCAAATCGATGAAATGTGTAAAAAACTTTTCGTTAACCCGAACATTGAAGAGTATCGCTTCGAAATACTCTAAACTTTATTTAATATGAAAAATTATAAAATAGGCGTAGTCGTTTTCCCGGGCTCAAACTGTGATTACGATTGTTTCACTGCTGTTAAAAATATCATAAATTGTAACGTCGATTACATTTGGCATAAAGATACTGTTCCAGGCGATTTTGACGCCATTATTATTCCAGGCGGATTCTCTTATGGCGATTACCTTCGCTGCGGCGCCGTTGCCAGATTGTCACCGGTTATGACTACTGTAGCAGAACATGCTGAAAAAGGTAAACTTGTTCTCGGAATTTGTAACGGATTTCAAATCTTATGCGAAACAGGTCTTCTTCCCGGTGCATTGTATATGAATAAAAAACTCGATTTTATTTGCGAGTATACGAATATAAAAGTTGAACAAACTGATTCACCGTTTACTTCTCTCTGTGAAAAAAATCAGGTGCTTAATATTCCTATCGCTCATGGGGAAGGACAATACACAGCGCAAAAAGATGTACTCGATATGCTTGAAAATGATGGCAGAATCGCTTTTCGTTATTGCTCGCCTGAAGGTGATATTAACGAAGATGTAAATCCAAATGGCTCACGAAAAAATATCGCCGGAATTCTTAATGAAAAAAGAAATGTTCTCGGTATGATGCCGCATCCGGAACGAGCTGTTGATAAAAAACTCGGCTCAACAGACGGACAATTTCTAATTAAAGCAATTGGCGAATGGATTTGTAAGTAACTTCGAAATTACAAAATGGATTAAAAATAATTTGAAACTACAAAACTTCAAATATGAAATTATGTAATAAATGTATATTGCCCGAAAATTATTCTGGACTAATTATGGATGATAACGGGACTTGTAATTTGTGTAAACAAAATACAAAAATTGATTATTGGGGACAGGATGCCCTGAAAAAAGACATCTCGGAAATTATTAAAAAAAATAAAAATAAAGAGTACGATTGTATAGTAAGTTTTAGCGGCGGAAGAGATAGTTCTTACTTGCTTTGGTATGCTATAGAGAAATTAAAATTAAAACCTCTCGCAGTTTTTATCGATTCAGGTTTGATACCGAAACAAACAATTGATAATGTGAAAAAAATATCTGAAAAGTTAGGTGTGCAATTGGTTATTAAGAAACATGACTTTCTATTAAAATCAATAGATCACAGTTTGAAATCTTGGGTGAAATATCCGGAAGCCGCAACTTTGACAAACTTATGTAATGGCTGCAGATATGGAATAGGAAAATTAATTAATGATGAGGCCATTAAAAGAAAAATCAATTTGGTATTAGCAGGAGGAACTCCGTTTGAAAAAGGTTTCTTTAAGAAAAATCTTATCTCAAATAACCAAAATAGTCACATCTCTTTTTTCGTTGGATATGCTAAATTGGTGCTGAAAAACCCGCTTCTAATATTAAGTTACCATAACCTCAAAATGCAAGTGTTGGAATATTTTACAATGAAAAGTGGTTATGTTAACAGTCAAGATAAAAAAAATCTGACAATTCTAAGCCCTTTTTATAAATACGTGAAATGGGATGAACGTTTAGTAAATGATACAATTGAAAATGCCTTGAATTGGAAAAGTAACCCTGAATTGAATTCAACATATAGAGGTGATTGTGTTGTAGGCATAATTAGACAATTTTTATATAACCTTATGCTTGGATATAATGATAAAGATGACCATTTAAGCTGGTTAATCAGAGATGGCCAAATAAGTAGAGAAGATGCTTTACAAAGAGTTGAAAATGAAAAAAAAGTTGGCATTGATACCCTGAAATATACTTTCAGTGAGATAGGAATTGATTATGATTCTTATGTTGAAGAATTTAAAAAAAACATAAAAAAACACAAAATTAAATTGTTGGGCGATGACAAATTTACGGCTCAATGTCTTTTTTTGGATTGTTAGAAATCGCTGGGAAATGAATTCTTATCTGATTTGTCAGAAGCAAAAAGCATTGTTGCAAGTTGTGTTTTATCACCAAGTTCAGCGATGAAAACTGTAATGAAAATTGTAATTAAAAGTTTGTATTGCACTTTAGGAACGGATTGTTGGAGTAAGCCGCAGTCCCCCTTTGAAGGGGGTGGCCGATAGGCCGGGGGATGTTATCCAGCGCGAGCCATGGATTATTGGATTAATGGCCACGCAAAAGGCGTGGTAAAATTATTGGATTGCCGAATATCGAACACATCTGTACCATAATTGAAATTTTATAAATTTCAATTAACCGAATACCGAATACTTTTCCGACTTTGCCGGAATCCGGTCTCATACGAGACCTGCTACATCCGCGCATATTTTATCCATAGTTTCCTGAAGCTGAAGCTGATACGGAGCTAAATCTTTTGCATCACGGGAAACGAATATCGGATCAGCAAATTTTGCGTGAATATGACCGAAAGGCAATGGAATAATCATCTTATCCCATGTGTTAAGAACTTTTTTCTTTGTAGTGTCAAAAGTTAACGGGACAAGAGGCAGACCGGTTAACTGTGCCAGAAGCAGAGCTCCGGGTTGAACTTTATACCGCGGTCCTTTTGAACCATCGAGCGATACTGCGGTATCGCGGCCTGACCTTGCGATTCTAACCATAGTTTTAACGGCAGATGAACCGCCTCTGGTAGTTGATCCCCTGATAGTTTCAATATTATATTTATTAAGAATCCGTTTCATTATTTCACCGTCTTTACTTTGCGAAACCATCATTGTCAGATTGGTGAATTTGTACAAATTGTAATAATAATATGGTAAGACAACAAGCCGGCTGTGCCACGAACAAAAAATCATATTCTTGCCTTCATAGGCACGTTCTTTAAAATATTCTCCATTCTCTATCGAAAGCTTGCACGTCGATAATATACCGCGGGATAAAAGGTAAACGGCATTAGGAGCAATATGAGTATGAAGCAAAGTTACTTTATCTTTTCTACTTTTTTTACTCATTATTTTTCGAATATTTTGCTGTTGCGACAGTTCTCATTCCACCCCTGGGAGTGTATTCAAGATCCACAGTCATTTCAATAGGGTCGCAGCATTTTACCAGATCCTTTAAAATATAATTTATTGCGTGTTCATAATAAATTCCCACATTTCTATAAGAGAGGAGATAGTATTTAAATGAACGCAATTCGATACAGGTTTCATTAGGAACATAAACAACTCTAACAGTTCCAAAATCAGGCAGACCTGAAAAAGGGCATACTGCTGTGAACTCATCTGTTTCAATCAGGAGTTCGATTCTTTGCCCGGGAAATTCATAAGGAAAAGTATCAAGTTGTTTACCATCAATTTTTTCGCATCCGTCAAATGGAAGGATTTTATCTTCAGCTTCAATCATTGGAGTTTGTTAATTGTTATTAATAGTTAATAGTTATTTGTTAATAGCTTGCCCGTCAATAGGCGGGGTTAAATGTCAAAAACAAAAATGTCTCGTAGCGCAGCGGAGTAAATTGTCTGTTCATTATTCCAATCCGAAAAGTCGAACCGCATTTTCTGTTGTTGCTCTGTCTAATTCTTCAAAAGAAATGTCGCGAAGTTCAGCATGCTTTTCGGCAATGTATTTTACATTCGCTGGCTCGTTGCGCTTGCCACGCTTTGGTACAGGCGATAGGAACGGGCAATCGGTTTCAAGAAGAAGTTTATCAAGTGGGATTTCTTTTGCTACATCACGCAACTCCTCACACTTCTTAAAAGTTATCTGTCCGCAAAAGGAAATGTGTAAACCGAGAGAAAGAAACGCCTCGGCTTCCGCGAGAGAATATGAAAAGCAGTGCACCACACCATTTAGCGGCGCAAATTCTTTTAAAATATCATAAGTGTCGGTAAAGGAATCACGTGAATGAATAATCACCGGTTTGTCAACTTCCTTAGCGAAAGATAAATATTTTCTGAAAACTTCTCTTTGAGTGTCGAACAAAGAGTAATTGTAAAAAAAATCTAAACCTATCTCTCCTACCGCAACAACTTTTCTCTCGGGCAAAGTATTGACTATCCACTCTTCGTGTTCCGGTGAATTAGAGTTCGCGTAATTCGGATGGATGCCGATAGCGGCATAAATAAAAGGATATTTATTTGCCATTTCAACGTCAATAAGATTACGCGGCGGTTCACCTCCAACGCATATCATTTTTTCAACACCGGCATCTTGTGCGCGTTGAATTACGTCATCTACTTCATCGATGAAGTCCGGAAACTCGAGATGTGTATGTGTATCAATCATAGTAAAAAATATAACGAAAACGGCGATTAATGTCAAGACTGGAATCGCGTTTTTACGCGAATTGCGCTATGCGCAATGGTATTCGGTAATCGGTAATCGGTTATCTGTGATCTTAATAGGTAAGAGGGCTGGATTTTAATTAAATAATCCTAATAACGAATACCTCCCATACCTCCCATACCTCCCATACCTCCCATACCTCCCATCCCTCCCATACCTCCCATCCCTCCCATACCTCCCATACC
>JAUVKG010000187.1 GCA_030596365.1 Chlamydiota bacterium
CGACTCTTCTTGGACTTTGTGGAATTTCTATTCCCGACTCTGTTGAAGGAAAAGATTTTTCTAAACACATTAATGGAGAAAAAAATTCTGACGATGACGCAGCGATTATTTCATGTCCTCATCCTTTCGGTCAATGGTTAAAACCTAACGGCGGCAGAGAATATCGCGGCTTGCGTACAAAACGATATACCTATTGCCGCGACTTAGAGGGTTCCTGGCTGCTTTACGATAACAAGCAAGATCCATATCAGTTGAACAATCTTGTAAGAAATCCGGAGCACAAAAAACTTTTAAAATCATTAGACGATCTTTTATCAAAAAAACTTAAAGAAACTAATGACGAATTTCTATCGGGAATTGAATACATTGAAAAATGGGGATATACCCTTGATGATACAGGCACTGTGCCTTTTACAGCATGAGGAATGGATTGATGGAATGATGGATTGATGGATTGATGGATTGATGGATTGATGGATTGATGGATTGATGGATTGATGGATTGATGGATTGATGGAATATCGAGGATCCCCCGAGTCGAAATGGAGTAATGTCCATTGTGTCCATTTGGTCCATTTGGTCCATTAGGTCCAAGAAAACCAACTACAAAATGATAAAAAAATGAAAACTAACAGAAAATGGAATGCTAAGTGGATTTGGTCGGATGTGTTGGAAAACGAAAAAAATGTTTTCTACTACTTTCGTAAAAACTTTGATTTGAATTCTGTACTGACAGACTGTAAACTTTTCATCAGTGCTGATACAAGATATCAACTTTTTCTTAATGGTGAATTAATCGGTCGCGGAGTACCACAGTCACAGCCGTTCTATCAGTATTATGATGAATATGATTTGAACGGTAAACTTATCAAAGGTACAAATTGTCTTGCTGTTGTTGTTTATCATCTTGGAACTTTACCTGACACACGCGGTGGTTTGCTGCTTGAAATAGCCGATTCAGAAATTGGAACTATAGTTGAAACTGATGAAAACTGGCATATAAAACGTTCGCCGGCATGGCAGCAAAACACTTATTTTTATCCGGGAAATAAAGTTACTCCTTTTCAGGAATTTTTTGACGCACGACTCGAGCCAATCGGTTGGAAAACCGCGTCATTCGACATTCCCCCTTTGAAGGTCTCTGACCCCGCGCATGCCGGAGGGGATACAGAAGGATTTAGTCCCCCTTTCATAAAGGGGGATACAGGGGGATTTTTATTTTGGCCTCCCCAGCATTCGCGGGGTTTTCAACAAGCAACAATTGTTGCCGGTATGATTCACAACCGCCCGCCCTGCGCGGGTCCGTGGTCAAAACTCATTCCGCGCGATATTCCCTTTATGAAAAACGAAAATGTTTTCGCGAAAAAAATAGAGAAAATCGATGAAAGTCTCCAGCTTGCGAATCGTTCCCGCCCATTCGATTTATCTCCCGGTTTGTCAATGGTCGGCAAGCCTATAAAATATTCAAAAGTTGAAAATTCCGATAATTTGCTTGAAGAGAAAGGTGTAACGATTGTGCAAAGCAGTCTGAATCATAAGAATCTGGATTTTGATGGAATTTATTCTCCGGCAATTGTTCTCGATTTCGGTCGCGTGATTACCGCAAGAGCAAAGATTTCATTAAAAGGAACTGCCGGCTCAACTATTGATATTGGCTACGCAGAACGTCTAATCGACGGTCATTTTAATATTTCTATGGAATGTGAATTTGCCGACAGGTACATTATGAAAGACGGCGAACAAATTTTTGAATCTTTTTCATGGAAATCTTTTCGCTATTTGAAAATCAGATTCTTATCGTGCTTTGAACCGGTAACTATTGATTCCATTCAAGCTGTTATTACAACTTATCCTTATGAAGAGAAGGGGACTTTTAATTCCGATGATGAACTTCTGAACTCTGTGTTCGAAATTTCCCGTTACACTATACAGCTTTGCTCAAATGAATTCCTTATGGATACACCCTGGCGTGAACAGGCGCAATGGCTGGGTGATGTCGCTCTTGTTACTGTCCCGGCGATTTATTCTTGTTTTGGCGACACAAAACTGGCAAGAAAATTTTATTTGCAAGCCGGTCAGAATCAGCATCCGACAGGCATGATTTCAAACATTAGCAATACTGTTAATCATGATTGGCTGCATGCGATTCCTGATTATTCTCTTTGGTGGGTGCAGGGGATTTGGGAGCATTATCTTTATACCGGTGACGAAGAAGTTATTCATCATCTTTATCCTCAAATTTCAAGAATTTTATACGCTCATCTTGATTATATTAATAATGATGGCTTAATTGAAGATATGCCGTATTGGACTTTTATTGATTGGGCTGATGTTGATAACAGGGGAGTTAGCACCGCTTATAACGCTATCTTTTATGAAACATTAAAGTCGTGGGGGAAAATCGCAAAATTTAAAGGCGATAGTTATACAGCTGGTCTTACTGAAAAACTTATGTCAAATATGAAAGCAAATTTCCATAAAAATCTTTTCGATGAAAAACGAGGATGCTATGCCGACGCGAATATTGATGGTAAATTTTCAGATAAAATAAGTGAACACGGAAACTTTACTCCTATTTTCGCGGGTCTGTGTGATGATAAAATTTCACAAAAAATAATCAACAAAATCTTCTGCGAAAAAAATAATTTGAAATTTACTGAGGCTCAACCTTTTTATATGCCGGTAGTTCTTCAGGCTCTTGATAAAACTGAAAACTTTCCTCTCGCAATAGATTTAATCCGCAGGCGATGGGGGAAACGAATGGTTGAAAAGGGGGCGACATCAACTTATGAGGAATGGTATCAAAACGGGAGTTGGCGGGATGGTGATTTTAAAGGATTCCTGCGTACCCATTCACATGCGTGGTCAGCCTGTCCGGCGGATTTCCTAATAAGGCGGCTTATTGGGTTAGAGATTCTCGAAAAGGGATGTAGAAAGATAAAATTATCGCCGAAGCAAACAAATTTTGATTACAATGTCATTTTCCCAACACCATTAGGGCAGATAAAAGTTGACAACTCAAACGGAGAAATAAATATTATCGTGCCGGAGGGGATAACTTGCGGGCACGATTGATGCCCCAGCATACGCGGGGCGCTTACGCGAAATTATAATTCTGTGAATTAACCACTAATTTTATTTTTAACCACGGAACACATCCGTCAAATGCCGGATAAACTTTAACACGGAAAAATATAAAATAATATCTTTTATTAATAAGAATATTTAATTATTTTGCTGTTAATTATTTTGCATACCAATCTTAATTGTTCGGAGTGCGGAAGCCAACACGAAAAGCGCTTGAAAAACCAGTTTTTAGAAAAACATATTTCCTCTAAAAACAAAAATAAACCATGGAAGAAATATGGAATAATATTATGTTTCCTCGGAATTGCTGTTTTTTATGCTTATGATTATTTTAAAGTAAAATCATAGATTTTAATTTATAATTATAATTGTCATTAGCGTAACGTCCGTGCCTGACACCGGACACTAACTCAAGACGGAAGTTTTTTGTCCGTAATTTGTCCGTAATGTCCGTGCCTGACACCGGACACTAACTCAAATGGAAAAATAAATATATCAAAACCTGATGAAATCAAAATGATTTAAAATCATCAAATATCTTTTAGTTATTAAGATTATTTTACAAAATCATTAAGGACAAAATCATTATAAAATAAAATATCATTTTGACCTAAATTATTTTGACAATTTTCTATTAAACTGCCATGCAAGTTTATGTAAAAATGAGGAAAGGATTCCTAATAATAGCATTGGTAAACATGGAATAAGTAAAATAAAGACTATTGGCATAAAAATATGACGATTAAAAAATATCAAAATAAAATGTGCTCCTATGATGCACTCAAGAACAATATATATAAAAAAACCAAAAGACAATCCGCTTTTAATTACTGATACGGCTTTGGGTTTTTCTTTGATAAATACCAAACAACTATTTTTTTTAGATAATATTAGCACTGTAAGTAGACTTATAAAACATAATAAAATCATTAGAAGCAGTATGTTATTATTTAAATCAGCAATTTTAATAACAGAATAATAAATGCACCAAAATACTCCAAGGGAAAGAGCATATAACAATGCCGATTTACACATATTTCGTGGTGAAAAGTAAAAGTATCCTTTGCATTTTGGACAAATATATGTTAAATAACCCGATATATGTGTTTTAATATCATTTGTGCTATGTTTTAAATTGCATTGTGGACATAAGTATTTCATAATATCAGCTGTTATAATTCATAGTTACGTTGTTATAACAAATACTTTTATTTGATTCTGTTATTAAATAATTATTTTGCTATTAATAATTCTGCAAGCATGTATTTACGAACGGAATTAATTAAATACATTTTTTCCGCTGAATGTAACTCTTCCTTAGTAATAATCTTCTCTTTGATCTTGCCGTCTGAAACAAGTTTATCACGAAATGTTCCGCCAAGCAAGCCGCATTCAATGGGCGGTGTATATTTCTTCCCATTTATTTCCACGACAATATTACAAATGGTTGTTTCAGTTATTTCATCTTTTTCATTCCATAAAATAACATCATCACATTCCGGATTGGGTTCTTTTAAATCAGAGAATATTTTTCTGTTTGTTGTTTTGTGGAACAGAAATTTATTGGATGAATTAATTGGTTTGTCCGCAAATTTAATTTTTCTTGGCAAAATTAAATTTTGTATTGGTTTTACTTCGCATTCGATTTTCCCGTTTCTATCGCTTAAGATTCTGACTTTATATTTTCCTGCAGGATGTTTTTGTGAAATGTTTTTAATTATTTGCCCGAATTTTTTTTCATCAAAAAGATAATCGAAATATTCAGCCGAAGATTTTATTCTCTTTAAATGTTCCTCATATAAAAATATTTCTCCATCCTCGATCAGCAAAGACTCAAGTAGTTTAAAATCAGAAGTTTCTGAGGAAAGAAAAGAGGATTTCGTTAAACATTCTTCATACTCATTTTCATAAGTCGAATCAGAAACTATTCCACCGCCAACATTGAACGTTGCATTCCGAAGTCCCCCTTTTTTTAAGGGGGTAAGGGAGATTTTTGTGTTTGCCCCGCGCCGTGCCCGGAGAATTTCGGGTATGCCGGGGTCGATTGTAATCGTCCGAATAGGAACATTAAAAATACAGTCTCCACCGGGTTTAATATAACCAATCGCTCCGGTATAAATTCCACGCGGATATTTTTCAACTTCATTAATAATCTCCATCGTCCGTATTTTAGGTGCACCGGTGATTGAGCCGCATGGGAAAAGGGCTTTTAACATTTCAACAAGCGAAGTTTTTTTATCGCATTCTGCTTCGATAGTGGAAGTCATTTGAAAGACCGTATCATATTTTTCTATATCAAACAAGCTAAGAGTTTTCACTGAACCTGTTTTCGCTATTCTGCCAAGATCATTTCTCAGCAGGTCAACAATCATTAAATTTTCCGCACGATTTTTTTTTGAATTTTTGAGTTTATCATAAATTTCAATGTCTTCAGCATTCCATCGACCGCGTTTTGCAGTTCCTTTCATTGGTTTTGTAATGATTTTATTTCCCGTACGCTGGAAAAATAATTCCGGAGAAATTGAAAGAACTGAAAAATCATCAAAATTGATATAACAACAGTAGGGGGCTCGCTGTGCCATGCAAAGATTATAATACCAATCAATTGTATTTTCTGTATAACTACCCTCTAACGGGAAAGTATAATTTACCTGATAAGTATCTCCCGCAGCAATATATTTTTGTATTTTTTCAATTGAAGAATTGTAATTATTTTGCGGGATGAGAGGGCTCCAATTCAGAGCAGTAAAAGAATTGCCCGGCAAAATATTTTTTGGCGCTGGAGAACATTTATCAAAAATAAACGCGCATGCAAGAGGGAAAGATGATTTTTTATGACAGACAAATGCCGGGTCAAAAGCCGGTGCGGCTTCGTAAGAAAGCAACAAAACAGCCCATTTGCCATTTTTTACAGCGGCATCCACTTTTTGGATAAGCGGTTCG
>JAUVKG010000423.1 GCA_030596365.1 Chlamydiota bacterium
ACCATTCACCATTCACCATTCACCATTCACCATTCACCATTCACCATTCACCATTCACCATTCACCATTCACCATTAACAATTAATTATTAACAAATAAGCCCGCCTATGGCGGGCTTACTTCCTGCCAAATCGTGTTAAAAAAAGACATATTATTATTGAATTCATATCATTAATATGATATAATCCAAATAATCAAAAGAGTAAATTTACTCAGCCGGGACTCACGTGTCACGGCACATTTAGACCTTTGACCTTTGACCTTTGACCTTTGACCTTTGACCTTTGACCTTTGACCCCCGCCACTGGCGGGGTAAACTTAGACCTTAGACTTTAGAAACATGAAACATAAATTAAAATATTACTGGATTTCTGAAAAAGAAAATGTAAAAGATACCTATATCGCATTTCGCGGCTGCTTCTTTTTAGAAAAAGAAACAGATGTGGAATTTCATATCCTCGGTGCACATTGGTTTCAAATTTCACTTGATGGTAATTTTCTTACCGAAGGTCCCGCACGATTTCCCATAACGAATCCTGAATTTGAAATTATAAAGCGAAAACTTCCCGCCGGAAAACATGTTATCGCGGCGATTGTTCATAATCACGGATTAAAAACACGAACACTTGACGGCGAAAAAATCCCGCTTTTTTTCAGTTGCAATATTTCGTTCACGAATAATCACGCAAAAAAGGTCGCTGAGGACAGCGACCCTCCAAATGTGAATTCCAACAACAATTGTGAAATAACTGGAGGGACGCTGTCCCCAGCGTCCTTTTCACAGCATACAGTTGACATCTCCTGGAAATGTGCAAAGCTGGAAGGTTATATTCCTTCAGGCGAAAGAATAAGCGAACTTTTTTCATGGATAGAATGGGTTGACACAAGTAAAAATCCTCTGAATTGGCAAGGAATAGATTTCGACGATTTTTTGTGGAAAACTCCAATAGAAGTTTATCCGAAAATAGGAAATCCAAAACCACTTGAACTTGCAGAAATACTCCACCCTGTTCATAAGCTTTCCCACATTGCTGAAGGATTTTTGTCAGGACCTTTTGAAGAAAAAGAAATCCCAAATTGGCCGGAAAAAGATAGCTTGTCATGGTATCATCGAAATTTATTTGAAAGCAAGGACATGGAGGGCCGTTGTCCTCAGCGGCCTAATTCGCAAATATTACAACCGTCTGAAAATAAGGACGTTGAGGACAACGTCCCTCCAAAAATCGGAATTTGGCGGAGATATGATTTAGGACGCATACGTCTCGGAAGAGAAATTTTTACTATCGACTTGCCGGAAGGTGCAATTGTAGAATTCGGTTACGCCGAATATTTAACTGATGGGAAAGTTGTTCCGTTCGGCTTAATTGACCCGGTAGACATTCGACGGAATATTAGTCATTTCATTGCACGCGGCGGTAAGCAGACTTTTTCTCCGATAACACCAAAAGGCGGAAGATTTCTTGAAATTCACATAAAAGCCGAATCAGCAAAAATAAAATTTATTGAAGAAAGTTTTATTGAACGTGTTTATTACAGAAACCCTATCGGTAAATTTTCCTGCAATGATGATCTGCTTAACAAAATATGGCATGCAGGAATTAGAACTTTAAGCACTTGCTCGGAAGACGCTATCACTGATAACCCGTCTAGAGAGCGTGGACAATGGCTTGGCGATCAGCTTCCTTCCATTTCTGTTGCGACAACCGGTTATTCAGATTTACGACCTTTTAAAAGGAGTTTGAGGCAGGCAACTTATGAAGTTTTTGAAGATGGCATGGTGCCTGGAGTTTATCCCGGTTTTGTTGACAGGCTGCAGAGTTTTTCATTGTTATGGGTTATAGCATGTTTCAATTATTACAAATTAACCGGTGACAAACATTTTCTCGAAGAACTTTTTCATACCGCTGAAAAGAATCTTGAAATATTTGAAGATAACCTCCTTCATGATAAAATCGTTCTCGAATTAGGATGGATTTTTATTGACTGGGGATGCTCGCAAGATACTAAAGAAGCAGGTCTTGCTTTAAGAATCTTTTATTATTCAGCACTTAAAAATATGTGCGAATGGTGTGCTGCCCTCGGCAAAAATTCTGAAAAATATTTAAAAGAACTGGAAATTATTGAAAAAATTATTAAAAATAAAATCAGGAATATACAAAATCGCGAAGCGGGAGCTTCGCGCAACGTCGCGCGGACGTCCTCGTCCGCGATTTCAGAAGTCAAAATTAATTGGGAATCTTTAGGTTATCATTTTGTCGCTTTAGCTCTTTCAAACGATTTAATTCCTTCAAAAAACAAAACTGAAGCAATAAAATTTATTGAAGAAAATTATATTGAACGTGTATATTACAGAATCCCTATCGGTAAATTTTCCTGCAATGATGATCTGCATAACAAAATATGGCATGCCGGAATTAGAACTTTAAGCTCTTGCTCGGAAGACGCTATCACTGATAACCCGTCTAGAGAGCGTGGACAATGGCTTGGCGATCAGCTTCCTTCCATTTC
>JAUVKG010000334.1 GCA_030596365.1 Chlamydiota bacterium
AAATCTGTCTTTGAAAACAATTGGAATATATTTTGGAGGACGCGATCACTCAACGGTTGTTCATGCATGCAAGTGTGTTGAAAAGAGAAAAACAGGCAACGATCAATTTTCAGCCAGAGTAGTTTCTATACAGGAAAAAGTGAGAAACGCTATATAGCGTGAAAAAATATAATAGTTGTTAAAAAATAAATTGACAAATAAGGTAATTATTAGTATAATACGTCTGACAGCCGTTATTTTTTTAATAGTGCGGTAAATTATTAACAGTTTTTATGAGGAGGATAAGCCATGGCTAGCAAAGGAAGCGTTAACAAGGTTATACTGGTAGGTCATTTGGGACGAGACCCCGAAGTGCGTTATACGCCTAACGGAGACGCTGTTGCAGATGTATCTCTGGCAACCACAGAATATTACAAGGATAAAAAAGGTGATCGCATTGAAAAAACCGAGTGGCACCACCTTGTGATGTGGAGGTCCCAGGCAGAATTTGCAAAAGAATGGTTGAAGAAAGGTCAGTTGGTGTATGTTGAAGGGCGCCTTCAAACCAGACAGTGGGAAGATAAAGAAGGGCAAAAACGCAGCAAAACAGACATCCAGGTTGGTCAAATTACAACCCTTGGCGCTTTTATTGGGAAAAATAAAAGCGATGACGCTCCGGGTAAAGATGATAGCGCAGCCAAAACCGGGGATGAAGAGATCCCTTTTTAATCGCTCTTAATGATATTTGAACGAACTTTCTCCAACGAATTCTCTTAGAATAGAGGTTGGGGGCACTTCCTTATTATCAATAGGAAGGAAGTATGAAAGAAAGTGGAGGAGACGTTCTGATTCTGGATGGCTCTGGTCTTCTTCATCGACCGCTTTTAATGCAGTCTCAGCATGTTGCTTTAAAACGCCGATTTCGTATGCCAAAGAAGAGTTGAACATAATATCAGCTTCACCCTGATATTTAAAGATATATTTCTTTTCTCCCTCTACGACTTTTTTCCACATATTAATTGTCTGAGCGGCAGAGTAGCCGCGATATTTGGAATCACGGACAATTCTGCGTATCAAGCGGGTGTCGTGTGTCGGGATTCTGTTGATATTATCAAGGTTCAGGTGGGTCAGGGCGCTTAAATATATTTTAAACTTATATTCATTATTTATGTCTTTCGTGAGACCCGGGTTGATGCCGTGTATTCCTTCGATAATGAAAAAAGTGTTTGGCGACGCCTGAAATGATTTTTTCCCAATTTCCTTTTTACCGGTTATAAAATTATAGACAGGAACGGTAACCGGCTTGCCCGTAAGAAGATCGTTTAATTGTGTGTTCAGTAGTTTCAAATCTAATGCGTTCAGCACCTCGAAATTTATGTTATTTCCCTGCTCGCGGACGATTTCATCTCTGTCTTTGAAATAATTATCAAGAGATAAATTAATAACCCTGTGTCCCAGAACTCGAAGTTGAATATAAAGCCTTTTCATGAAAGTTGTCTTGCCGGACGAAGAGGGACCCGCGACAAAAATTAATCGTTTCTTGTTATGTGATTTTTCAATAGTATCCGCAATGGCGGCAATTTTCTTCTCATGCAACGCTTCGGAAATTTTGACCATTTCAGAAATATTATTGCCGGCTACCAAATCATTTAATTGGCTAATGTTGGATAGTTCCAGAATATTTCCCCAGCGATCCGCTTCTTTAAAAATTTCAAATAACTTCTCTTGATTATAAAAAGGCTGCATTGAAAAAGGATCGTTTTCCACGGGACAGCGAAAAACAAATCCGTTTTTGTACTTTTTAATGATATATGTCTTGACCAAGCCTGTTTCAGGGGCTGGCGGGCTTGGCAACCAGTAGCGCTGCCCGTTTATTGTATAAAGCATGACGTAGTTTAGGGAACAGTGTTTAATGAGCTCTGCTGTATCGCACCTTCCAATTTTCTGAAAATATGATTGTGCTTCGCCTCTTGTGTATAGCTCGGGAAGTATTGGGATATTGGCGCTTACGGCTTCTTTAAAGCCCGATTTAATTTTTTCAAACGCGCTATCACTGAGTGTTTTTTTACCGTCAAGTTTGCAATATACGCCGTCGCACATACTGTGAAGAACACGCAATTTTCTTTCTGGCAGCTTCTTCTCGACGGTGTACTGAAGAATACAGATTGCGGTGTTTTCATAGGCTCTGCGTGAAGAGTCGTAGAAGTTTTGTGTCGTTCCGATGCTTGCATTTTCATTAACCGTTTCGTTTAATGAGGCAAATATGTTGTTTTTAATTGCCAGATATTCAAGATAGGGCTTATCTCCGTTATACTGTTTCAAGATGTTTCTTATTGTCAGCCCTTTTTTAACCTTAATGTGCCGTCTTTTGTCAATTGATATGTCTATTGTTTCCATGAACGTTAAAATATGAATAAAAGTAATAAAAATAAAGATCTGTTTTCGAGGACTGATAATTTTCCACCCTTATTTTTATCCGACGACATTATTAAGGAACCATAATCTCTTTTTTGTTTGGTATATTCGGATGTCCAAATTAACCGGTTGCATTTTCGATCATTTTGCGTTAACGTCTGTGGGTATTTTTTAGTATTATATAAGGGAATGTTATGTGGAGAACAGATGAAGGCAGCACCGGCAGGCTCATGCAGCTCTGTGCCGGTTATTTTATTTTCTATATTATTACCGGTCTAAGCGTCAAGTTTTTCTTATCGACGGGAATTGGACGCCCGGGTATGCATGGAATGGAATATCTGTTTTACAGTACCGCCAGCAGCACCCTGCTTGCTACTTCAGTCGTGCTTTTTCTAAGATGGTATAGGATGGAATCCGTAAAACGAATTAATCTGGGCAAGATTTCCTTTCCCTCGGAATTTTTATATATTATTCCATCCGGAATTTGCACTGCTATAATTATTCCGACCACAACCCTGATGTATTCCTTTGGGGCAATTTCCGTTATGGTTGCGATGGTAATCATGCGCGGCGCCGTTATTGTAATTGGACGCATCGTTGATGCTATTCAGATCAGGCAGGGAATTCTGCATAAAAAAGTTTACAAAGAAGAAAATATTGCTATTGTATTTGCCCTGCTGGCTATCAGCATCAAGGTGTTAAGCAGTTCGGGCAACGGCAAGGCAAATCCATTTACGTCGCTTCCGATAATGATTATCTTTGTCTCCTACATCATTGCCTACGCCATCCGTATTTATATAATGAATTATTATAAAAATACTCGATCGAAAAACGTAAAATTTAATAAAAAGGGTTTCTTCGCAGTAGAGCAAATTACATCCACAACGACTCTCTATCTTATCACGATTATTCTTTTAATGATAGTAAAAACCACCGGTTGGTCGGGAGAGCGAATCACACCTTTTGCAAATTCTTTTTTTCATCCCATTGCGGGTTGGTGGTATTGGGCGATGATCTTCGGCACAGCTTTTGGCGTCGTAGCGTTTTTCTCGGTTTTCATCTTCATGTTCAAGGGCAGAACCGCTACATTTGCCGGACTTGTTAACCGCTTAACGTCTTTAATTGCCGGAACGGTTTCGACTCTCATTTTCTGGCTGGCTTTTGGCGGCAAGAAGCCGGTAATTGTGGATTGGGTTTCCCTGATATTTATTTTAACCGCAGTGTCCTTTATTGCGGCGGCTGAGAAAAAACGTTCACGGGAACTGGCGCTGAACGAATCCAGATAGATAGTAATTGTAAAAAAGGGGACATAATGAGTAAAAATAAATTTGACACCATCATTCTAAACGGACGTC
>JAUVKG010000316.1 GCA_030596365.1 Chlamydiota bacterium
GGTTCCGGTTCAAGGCGCGCTATAAAAGGAAGTTCTCTATGTCTTCTTGCATAATCGAGTCCATATCCCACTACAAACGTATCAGGGATTTCAAAACCGACAATATCAGCTTGAACGTCCTCAATTCTTCGTTCCGGTTTATCAAGAAGAGCGCATAATTTAACACATTCAGGTCCTCTTTCCAAAATAATTTCACGCGCTTTTTTCATAGTTCTTCCGGTATCAAGAATATCATCTACAATGAGAACCGATTTACCTTTCACATCAGTTTCGATATCTTTTTTAATGACAACATTTCCTGATGATTCGGAGTTATCACCATAAGAACCGAGAATCATAAAATCTATTTCCATATGAATATTATGTCTTGAAAGCAAGCGCATAAGATCAGCAAGAAAAACAAAACTACCTTTGAGGAGAGCAATAATGATAAGATTATCAACCGGCATAATTTGTCGAATTTCATCAACTATGCCTTCAAAGCGAGTTTTCAAATCATCAGAACTAATAATAGGAACGATGTCGTACCCGAATTTGTTGATTGAATTTGAAGAACATTTTGTTTTATTAATCATAATTTGTAGTAGAGATTATTTTTCGTTACAGTAATCACGCACTTTAACTCCCGCGTCAAGCAATGCGTCGAAAGTACCTGTATCAAGCCAAAAGCCATCATAAATTCTGACATCAAGAATTTTTTCCTCAAGATAGATATTATTTAGATCAGTAATTTCCAGTTCTCCGCGAGCTGAAGGCGCTAGATTTTCGGAACGATTCACGACAGAATTATCATAAATATATAAGCCTGTAACTGCATAATCGCTTTTTGGATTTTCGGGTTTTTCCTCAATAGAAACGGCGTTCATTTCAGAATCGAATTCGACAACGCCAAAGCGTTCCGGGTCATGCACTTTTTTTGCAAAAACGCGAGCTCCTGAAGTAAAAGATGTAATGGCATCGAGAAGGAAAGTTTCATTTCCGACAAAAATATTATCGCCAAGAATCATAGTAACATCATCATCGCCAATAAATGTTTTGCCTAGGATGAACGCTTGAGCAAGGCCTTCAGGTTTATCCTGAATCTCATAAGTAAACCTAGCATCGAATTCTTTGCCTGAACCAAGGAGTTTAAGAAAATTTCCCGCGCTTTCCGGAGCAACAATAATCAATATTTCTTTAATTCCTGCATCAAGTAAAGTTTGAAGAGGATAATAAATCATGGGCTTGTCATATACCGGCAGCAACTGTTTACTGGTAATTTTTGTCAGTGGATGCAATCTTGTACCGGCACCGCCGGCGAGTATAATTCCTTTCATGAGGGAGTACCTGTTATTCGTTATTCGTTATTCGTTCCTATTAACTATTAACTATTAACTATTTAAGCAAAATGCGTTTTAATATATTCAGCGGATTCTTCAAGTGAAGGCAAAATTTTTGTACAGTATTTTACCATCCACGGGCTGCAATCTTTGAATTCAAAAGGTGAAAAAGCAACTATAAATTTTCCAAGATTATGAGACGCGTGAAAGATTTCCATTGCTGTACCTATGCTTGCTTTATTATAGTTTACAAGAATAAAATCCGCATCATCAACATCTTGTAAATCAAATCTTACAATTTCATTCGCACTGTCAACCTCACGGTCTTTAAAGTTTCTGCGCATAGGGTCAAGAAGAAAAAATTTTTCTCCAAGAATACGTTTAGCTTCTTCACGCCATTGGCGTGCTTCACCTTCGTGTTCATCCATTATCGGCCCACTTAAATAGATAGTTTTCATGTTCGTTAATCGTTAATCGTTAATCGTTAATCGTTAATCGTTATCAGTTATCAGTTATGGGAGTAAATTCAAATCAGAGATTTGAATTTCATATTAATACAAAATTCATCCCGATGTATTTATTCCATTACTCCATTACTCCATTATTCCATTATTCCATTGCGCGCTTGGAAGCGCGGCTTACTCCCATTCAATCGTGCTCGGTGGTTTTGAAGATACATCATAAACAACACGATTAACTCCTTTTACTTCATTAATAATTCGAGTTGAAACAGCAGAAAGCAATTTGTGAGGAAGCTCTGTCCAATCTGCTGTCATTCCGTCAACAGAATCTACAGCTCTCAGCGCCACAACATTTTCATAAGTTCTTTCGTCACCCATAACGCCAACTGTTTGGATTGGCAGCAGAACGACTAAAGCCTGCCATGTTTTATTATACCAGCCTGATTTATGAAGTTCATTAATAAAAATTGCATCGGCTTCTCTTAAGACATCAAGCCTTTCTTTTGTAATTGAACCGAGTATGCGCACAGCAAGTCCCGGTCCGGGGAACGGATGTCTTTTTACCATCACATCCGGCAAACCGAGTTCTTTACCGACTGCGCGGACTTCATCTTTAAAGAGTTCACGTAAAGGTTCTAAGAGTTTAAAGTTAAGATCTTTCGGAAGTCCACCAACATTATGATGTGATTTTATTACAGCCGAAGGTCCGCCAAAAGCTGACCGGCTTTCAATAACGTCAGGATATAAAGTTCCTTGAGCAAGGAAATGGACTTTACCTATTTTTTTTGTTTCTCGTTCAAAAGATTTAATGAACTCGCCGCCGATAATTTTTCTTTTTTTCTCCGGGTCGATTACATTTTTAAGTTTTCTGAGATACATTTTTTCATCGTATGCAACCTGAAGTTTTATATGGTAATTATTTGTAAAAGTATCAATAACTTCCTGAACTTCATTTTTTCTCAAAAGTCCATTATCTACAAAAATACAGGTGAGCTGGTCCCCTATTGCCTTATGCAAAAGCAGAGCCACAACAGAAGAGTCAACACCTCCCGAAAGTCCACAAATCACTTTCTTCTTTCCAACGGTTTTGCGGATTTCACTGATTTGCTGCTTCACAAATGATTTCATATTCCAATCGCCGTTGCATTTGCAGATTTTTTTCACAAAGTTACTCAAGAAAAGTTTTCCTTTTTCAGTATGCTTTACTTCAGGATGAAATTGAACTCCGTAAAATTTATTTTTTTCATCTGCAACAACAGCAAAGTTTGTGTTTCCAGATGAAGCGCAAGCTACAAAACTACCAGGAATTTCTGTGACTTTATCCCCGTGACTCATCCAGGCAACAGATTTCTTAGGTAACCGGTTCATCAATTCATTCCTGCGGGTTACATTAAGAAAAGCGCGGCCATATTCGCGTTTTTGTGATGCTCTTACCTTGCCACCAAGTGTACTGCACATTAGCTGCATACCATAGCAAATACCGAGAATTGGAATGCCGAGTTTGAAAATTTCCGGGTCGATTTTGGGCGCGTTTTCCGCGTAAACACTTGCGGGCCCACCTGAAAGAATAATTCCTTTTGGTTTCTTTTTCTTAACTTCACCGGCGGAAATATCATGGAGCTCAATTGTGCAGTAAATGTTCATCTCGCGAACGCGCCTGGCGATGAGCTGGTTGTACTGCGAACCATAATCAATAATAATAATATGTTCGTTCATAAATATATAAAATCAACCTTTTTTTTGCATAAAAAAATTTACTTGATTATTATATCAAAAGCCTTTTATATAAACAACACTATCCCGACACCCAATTCCGGCGACTAAATCAAAGAATTATAAATTATTAATAATGTTTATCGTGTTTTCAATGTTTATTGATTATGCACCAAAGCCGGTAAAATTAAAAAGATTGATTATCTGGAGGGTCGCCGTCCTCGGCGACCTTTATTCATGTGTATTAGGACGCTGAGGACAGCGTCCCTCCATAGATTTGTATTAACACGCAGGCGCATTTCAAGCCTTGTTCGTGGCATACCGGGAATAGTCGCGGAAATTGGACGGCGCCAACAAAAAATGTCGATTGCAATCGCAACCGACATTTTTTAATGAATGAAAAGCAGCGCAAAAAACGCGATTGATTTTATTTATCAAACTTAGCTAACGCTTCAAATGAATCCGC
>JAUVKG010000303.1 GCA_030596365.1 Chlamydiota bacterium
AGCACCTCGGAATAAATTTTAAATTTATTTCATCACGACAACGAAGTGCATCGAGATGAAATTAATTTTCTCTTCATTAGATAAAATTCCAATATTCCAAAAATCCAAATCCCCAACCCCGGCTCCGGTATAAATTCATAACATCCCATGTCAACACGATATTGCGTATAAACGTATATTCTTGGATTACCGTCCAAGTCAGTCGCACCGGGCGCCATTGTCCAGGGCATATTTAATCCGGCATCAATGCACGGCGAAATTTCCTCCAGCCTATAATCTAATTCAGGCGGAATAGTGTCAACAAACTCAGGATCAGCGAAAATACAATCATTACCCCCAGGCAGTCCGTTCGTTGGAGTAGTGCAGCAAAAGCTGAAAACGGCACCGGAAGCGTAATTACGCCAATTATGACTTCCACTGACAGCTTGATTATCATAAATGATAGTATTAATAATAGTTCCGCCGTTAGAGCAAACAATCCCTCCCCCGGAATCAGAAGCATAATTCCCCGCAATTGTGCAATTATAGAGCGCACCGCCCATACGGCAGAATGCACCGCCGCCAAAAGTCGCGGTATTCATATTATAAATTAGACAATTAGTCAGAGCACCACCTAATATAAAGTGCGCGCCGCCGCCGGAACAAACGGCGCTGTTGCCGATGATTGTACAATCGGAAATTGAACCGCCGGCGTTGCAGTCCACGCCACCACCCCACAAATCTGCGTAATTACCGCTGATTGTGCAACCTGAAACCGTACCGCCGGAATAAACGTGTACGCCGCCGCCACCAGTTCCCGCACTATTCCCGCTGATTGTGCAATCGGAAACTGTGCCGCCTTTTTCGCAGTGTACACCGCCTCCGTCATTATCGGCGCTGTTGCCACTGATTGTACAATCGGAAACCGTACCGTCTTTGTAAACACACACACCACCACCTGCTCCTCCGGCGATGTTGTCGCTGATAGTAGAATTGGAAACAGATCCTCCAATTTCGCAGTACACACCTCCACCGGAACTTTTCGCGCTGTTGCCGCTGATAGTACAATCGGAAACAGATCCTCCGCTTTTGCAATACACGCCGCCTCCACTAAAAACACTCGCGCTATTCTCGCTGATTATACACTTGGAAACCGTGCCACCATTGTAGCAGTAAGCGCCTCCGCCGGAACTGCCTATATTACCGATAATTGTGCCCCCGGAAACCGTACCGTCATTGTAGAAGCACACACCGCCGCCAAAAAGCGCGCTGTTACCGCTGATGATGCAGTTGGTAACCACGCAGTAGTTCGTCAACCATATCCCGCCACCTGCAAGATCATAAAAAGATGCACTGCTTCCAAAAGTAAAACCATTAGAAATGGTGAATCCATAAAGCTTGCCTGCGGTCATAAAAACGCAGCGAACAGCACCGTTGCCTTTTCCGCCTCCGGGATCTTCCGCACCGAGAATTATTGTGTTTTCCGGACCGTTAACGCTGCGAACAGTTATTCTTTTTGTAATCACGACGCGATTAGAAAGAGCGTGACCCGGTGTAATTCTTTCGCCGATGGAATACACGCCGTTGGTAACAATAACGTGATCGTAATTAGAAGCCGCATTTACTGCCGTTTGAATATCTGTGGCAGCTTTTTCCCATGTATCATAGGGTGGTGCCGGCGTTGGGTTAGCCGCGTTCACGTAAAGATAATCGTATACCGGTGCAGCAGAAATTATCGTACATACAAAAAAAATCAACATTGAAATTGTTGCTGTTTTTCCCATCATTGTCTTCTCCAGTTAAGTTTCAGTTTGTTGGAGAAAATTAGTCCACGAGCGCGCGAGCGCCTCGGGACAAATTTTAAATTTTAAATTTATCCCGATGCGCCAGGCGAAATCGGGATTAATTTTCTCTCTTTAAAATAATAAATGATAAATAGTAAATGATAAATAGACAGGGTTCCGGCACTATCGCAGTAAACGAATTACTTAAATTTGGCAGCGGACCAATATTGCCTGCCGGACCAAAAGTTTGCGCTATACCATTGTTTACAAGATTCGATCGCAAAACAAGAGACGGCAAATAAAAACCATATCTTGTCTTGGCATAACTTTCTACTGAAGCTGCTACTCCTGCAGATAAAGCGCTTGCGCTGGAAGTTCCTGAAAAACTTTTTGTATATTCGTTTGATAAAACTGTCCCCGTTAAATCACCATATCCTAACGAAGCAACACTCCAGTCTCCCCATCCCTGAATATCCACACGTGACCCATAATCAGAAAAGTTAACTTTAGAGCGGTTCGCAGCAGTGCCCGCGCCAACCATAATTGCTCCTGAATCGCGATAGCTTCTCTGAAACAGATTACCCCAGGTTGTCAATACATCCAAATCCGAATAGCCGTTTCCTGCCGGCTCAATTATAATTCTGTTCAGCGCCGCGGCATTTGCAATTGCAGAATAAAAAACCCCCCAGTATTCTACAGGACAATACGTTCCCCCGGCTGACGTCTGCTGTTCAAGAAGAATGACATCTCCGGGCGAAGTGTTGGATACAGCATAACTTATCGCGTCATGAAGAAGCCAGGTCCCGGAAGCATTTAACGAGGAAATCATTTTAATATTTGCGTTATATACTATGCCTTTCATTCCATAAGAATTACTCAAAGCGCCACTCACACCCAAAGACGCCGTTCCATGATCTAAACTTGTTCCGGAAAAGTTTTGGTTCACACCCCATAAAATGTCAGAAGAACTTTTTAACAAATCCTCATGCGCGTAATACCAGTCATATTCAATATCAATTAATTTTACATTTGAACCGTCACCGCCGGGTTGTGTCCAGGCATAATACGCGTCATATCCATTAGAAACAGCCGGATTAAGATACGTTTGATGTCCTTCAAGATTTGCTGTGGGAAGATTAGTAGGGTTCGGATGCATATAAACAATTTCACATACCGAATTAGTATAAAGCGGAACAAGAAGGTCTAAAGCGTTTGGATAATCATGTACATCAATAAAAAACCACAGGTTTAAATCAGGTAACTCCTCTTCAACAATAATCTCACCCCTTTCACGCTCCAAATCTAATTCAATTTCCGGACGCGTAAACGCCCTCTCGGCAAACATAATACCATGGCTGTCAAGTATAAAATTAATATGGTCAACGTCAAATTGAAACTCGGGTACATCAGTGAAGAAAATTGGAGGTGGAAGTGCAGGGTTAAGCTTTACACCTGTGTTATTCCAGAATTTGATGGCCATAAGTCCACTATACTCACCAGGCCCCAAAATAGAATTGGTATAAACGTGGAAATCGCTGGAAAAGCCTGTTTCAGGATAAAAAATTGAATGTGCAGGAATCGATAATAATATGCACAAAATTAAAACGGGTAGTTTAGAATATGTTGTTTTCATTTTAACCTCCTAGTTGAAATGTTTCCTAACATTTTCTATTATACCATTTTTAATACCTTTTTTTCAATCGTCTAAAAAAATCCGGGGTTTTATCAAATTTATAGTAATCAAAGCATCCCTGCTTTGATCAATCATTAAATCATTAAATCATTAAAACGTTACATTCCTCCCATTCCTCCCATTCCTCCCATTCCTCCCATTCCTCCCATTCCTCCCATCCCAACGATAAATGGATTAAAAAAACTGAAAGGGCAAAATGATATAACGCAGGGCATCGCACCATAAGCGCTAAAATAAAACTGAACGTTTAGTGTGAGGAATATTTTTTCTTTACTAACAGAAAAATTAATCTTAAAATAAACGTTGCGAGTCGCTCCTGCTGCGCGAACAAGGAAAATACATATATGCATGAAAATAAAAATTTGCAAGTTCGCGGACAAAGAGGGGAATTTGGGAATCTAAACCTCGAAAAGGGATAGAATATCTGAATTCTGAAAGTCAGATAAAGTAATCCCCCTTTTTATAAAGTGGAACATCCCGAGTATTTCCTCGGGAGTGGGTTTAGGGGGATTTTATCTTTCAATTAGCATGAACTATTTATCATCAAATT
>JAUVKG010000117.1 GCA_030596365.1 Chlamydiota bacterium
TTAAATTTTAATTATTTTGACAAAACAATTTACGACAAAACAATTTTTTAAATACAAAAATGTATTTTTCTGCGGGATGATAGTGCATTCAAATAATAAATTAGTTACTAATGATTGAAAATAATGACTGGTTGGCTTCTCTTTTTCTTTGATATAATATTTAATAATTTCAAATTTATTTAATCACTAAAAACAAGAATATCATGAAAAAATTTACTAAACTTTTAACCACAATTGTAACGCTCTCTCTTGTGCTAACGGTATCAGTTAATGCGGACGACATTACAGTTAGTAACCCCTCAAGTCCTCCGGCAGAAAATGTTTCTGGAAATTCAAATAATAATTCTTTGATGAAAGTTAAGCAGCTAATTGATATCGCTCCCGCGTGGTCAGGACACCCGGCTGCATTTGCGCTTGTAACCGCGGGAGACAAACAATTTGTTGCTTTTTATGCTCCAAATCGTCAACTTACTCTTGCCGCGCGTGATTTAAATTCTACTAACTGGAGTTTTGTAAAACTTGATGAAATTGTCGCGCTGGATGCTCATAACTACATTGCAATGACAATTGATCGTGATGGCTATCTTCATCTTTCCGCCAACATGCATGTAAATCCTTTGAATTATAGGCGAGCGGAAAAACCGTATGATATAAGTTCGTTCAAAAAATTGAATTTTATGACTGGCAAAGAAGAAAAGAAATGCACATATCCAATATTTTTTAACGATAAAGCGGGAAATTTACTGTTTAAATATCGGACAGGCCATAGCGGCAGCGGAAACGAGATTATAAATATTTATGATGAAAAAACAAAAACGTGGGAAAGAAAAATAAAAGACAACAAATCATTAAGCCGAAATATTACTGACCTGAAAATTAAACCGCTCCCTGTTGGCAACAGTCCCGAAAAATCCAAACCCGCAAAACAAAAATTTGATGTTCCTCTTTTGGACGGAAAAGGAAAAATGAACGCATATCAGAGCGGACCCGCAAAAGGTCCCGATGGATTTTATCATCTCGGCTGGGTTTGGAGAGATCAGTATGGCTGCCAATATAATCATGACGTTCAATATGCGCGAAGTAAAGACTTGATTCACTGGGAAAGCAGCAATGGAAAACCGATAAAGCTGCCTATCACGATTAAAACCGGGGAAACAGTTGATCCAATCCATATTTTCGGTGGACTTTTGAATTCTTTAAAAATTTGTTTTGATTCAAAAGGCAGATGCGTTATGACGTATTTTAAATTCGACCAGGATGCAAATACACAGGTTTATGCTGCACGGTGTGAAAAGAGCGGCTGGAAAATTTATCAAATTACTGATTGGACAAATCGCTGGGATTTTAATGGAGGAGGATCAATTCCAAACATGATTGTGAACAGCGGAATACGTTACAAACCGGGAATAGGATTATATTATGAATTCCGCAATAAATACATTTTCGGTGACTTAAGGAGATACGTTTATTTCCTTGATGAAAAAACATTAAAACCCATTTCGGCGCCTGCTCCTGTATATCCTGATATAATCAGCGAAATAAGATCTAAAGTAAAAGGAATGCAGGTTAATCTATCAGGACATTTTCCTTATTATTTACGGTGGGAAACTCTTGGAGGTCAAAGAGACATTGTGAAAAATCTCAATTGGGTTCCAAAAAACCAAATGCTTCAGCTTGTGGAATTTGAGTGGAATAAATCAATTGATAAAAAACTTTATGTTCCGTTTGAAGACAGGAATGCTTCATACAAAGAATTCTTCTCGCGGGGAATTTTAAACGGAAACAATGCTCTTCTCATGCCTATAAAGAAAGCTTTTAATAAAAAAGATTATGTTACAACAGTAAAATTATACAGAAAATTTTTATCATTAAGACCACACGTAGAAATTGAGAGTACAGTTAGTAAAGAAAATATTTTAAAAACAGCTGACAAATTTTATCAGCATAAATTTGACTTTAACAATATTAAAAGAACTTTACTCTTCGATATCAATACCTGGTACCCTTTTAAAAATGACGTTCTGGTAAACTGGGATGTTACTCGCGCACTTACTCTTGCTTGCCGACCGGTTAAATTTGATGAGCTGAAAAAAATCAGTCCGTTTGCAGATTGGTATAATCAATTAAACACTCTGCCTCATCTTACAGCTTTTGGAAAAGCTTATGCAATCAGCAAAAAGCCAAAATATGCACGAATGTTTATTCATGATCTGCAAGATTGGATGTATGACAATCCGGTTCCTTCTTCACCGACAGCATTGCCGGGACCGTGGTATATTACTCTTGCGACCTCGCGTATAAACGGTCCGTTAACAGACTATATAAGTTTATTTGCGGAATCAAAAGATGTTAGTGATGTTGAATTTTTCTATTTGATAAATACGGTAAAAAAACATAAGGATTATCTGAAAGCGTGTTTAAAATCAGACAAATTTGATATAATGGAAAAAACAGCTGCAAATAAAGCTTTAAGAAATATAGTAATCAAAGCATTTTGCTTTTAGTTTTAACAGTTCCAAAGCGTTATAATCATTGGAAATCCTGATGTTCCAAAATTAATTAGTTGCTAAAAATGAAAAATCACAGACTACGAACCACGGACCACGGACCACCCCAGCATGACCACACTTTGCGTGTTACTTCGTTAGCGCGGGGCACGCGGGCCACGGGCCACGGATTACGGGCCACGGATTTCTCCGGTATTGCTCTTGTTGCTGTTCTTGCTATTCTTGTTGTGCTTGCGATTATGGCGGCAACGTTTACTGTTTTAATGAATATTGAAAATAAACAAAGCAAAGTCCACATGAATTCTCAACAATTGGATATGCTTGTTAGCGCGGGGCTTGAACACGCCAAGGCGATGCTTACAGTTGAAGAGCTGGACGCAAACCACTGGAACAGAGTTGCCAATACAGTTGCGGAAGTCTCACAATCTGCTAATGTTGAAGGAAAAGATCGTTGGATGTACATGAAAGATGGCACAGGAAAAAGAATAGGCAGATACAGAATTCGAATTGAAGATGAAGCAGCAAAAGTAAATGTTCAAAAAGCATTTCTTACAAAAAATTCAAAAGGTACAGGATGGGATACCGGCGAAGTAGTTTTACCTCGCGCTCTTGGCGTTCACCCAAAAACTGCAAAAAAAATTATTGATTTTCGATATGGTAAAAATAAACTTCCGGGCGCGCGCGGCGATGATGACCAGAATAATTTAATACTAATGGCGGACGGAATTGACAATAACGCTAATGGAGTCATCGATGAAGAAGATGAAGGCATAAATGATCCGCGTGAATATTCGGCGGAGCATCTGAAAGGTGACGATCGTAAATTCAGCAGTATGACTGAACTTATGACCGCATTAACAGGCGGTAAAAATAAAATACTACTGAATACTCAAGCTCAAATGATGCGTGAAATCCCACATCGGGCAACAATATATTCCTGTGATATGCCGGGCTCTCCAACATTACCTAACGAAAATCCTTCTGATATTAATTGTATGACAACTCGTGAATGCAGAAAATTACTGATAAAAGCTAATGCGGTAAATCCTTTCGAGCCGAATTCCGTAAAACAAATGCAGCTTGCGGCAAATTTAATTGATTATCGTGATGAAAATCATGTGCTTTCAACTCTTGGTTCCACTTATGGTGTTGAAGCGATCTGTTTTAATGAAATTCTTGCCAATGATGAAACGGCCACAATTGACGCATCTTATGCAATGGCGCCATTTGTAGATAAAACCTATTGGAAAGAAGTTTGTGGAAGTGAAGACGGAGGAAGAATGTTTCATCTCGTTGATATGATTTATAATGCCGTTCCTGCTGACGCGCAGAATGCTTATGCGATTGATCCGCGTAAAGCGTGGAGAATTGACCCTGAAAAAAATATTGGGAAAATAAGATTTCTTTCCGGTGATAAAGCAGTTATTACATTTCCAAAGGCAATTGGCAAAAAGGGAAACAGGCTTTCTGTTACTACTTATTATAACACAGTTATACCTGAGAAATTGCCGGGGCCTTCGTCAAGACCGGGGTTGAGATGGTCAAAAGCAACGGGCGTATTGGGCAGCGGAAGTCAACACGAAACTCTATATCGGGATCTGATAAAGGTATTGAAAAAATTAAATAGCACAGATGGAGATCTCCCTCTGTTTCCCAAAAACTATTTCAGGAACTCATTGTTAAATATTTATCAATGGGCTAATGATATAAACAATGATAATCACGCGGTTGGCTGCTTTAAAATCCTTTCGGGTGATCAGAGAGAAATTACAATCAGTACAACAGATTATAATAGTCCAAATCTAAAGTTTACTCCCGCAACAACTAACGATTATCCGAATTTAAGCATTACTGTTAATTCATGGAGCCCGGTTTATCCTTCTGCCAATGTGCCAAGAGCAAACAGAACTTATCTTTTAAGGGCGAGAAAGCCCGAATCGGGAAAATATTTTAAAATTATGATTGTACGTCCGGCAAAAGGACGTTATAGCAATATTGCCGGTTATCCTGACGAACTCGGTGTTTCAGGTAATGTTGGCGGAAGTTTTACTTCTGATAAAGATCTTGAAAAACTTTGGAATTATAATGACGGCAAACCGGTAAGAACAAAAGCCGGCGGATGGATGAAAATAATGATTACATCTTCACCTGAAGCTGATGTTAGTAAAAAAAATGGTCAATATATTCCTTATATTAGAATTTTAGGTCCCGAAATCGTTGAAATGTATAACGCTTCTGCGACGCCTATTTCTCTTGCAAACTGGAGAGTGATTTGTAATACCGGAAGTCTTGCCACTCAGATTGGCAGAATACGCAGCACGGAATATTATGACCAGAAATTAAGACGTGGAATTGTTGATGATAATCCGGTAGTTCAGCCCCGCGGTCATTTTTATCTTGTAAACAACAAAAGATTATTTGACGCGAATTACGGAAACGCTGATGAAAAATGGGGTTCAGCCGCAAATGAACAAGTGCCTGTTTTTCAAATGGACGAACAGAATTGGGGAGTAACTTATAAAATCAAAAGCACAAGAATGTCTTATGGTGAGGGACCAAATAAAGACAGATGGGGTTATATCATTAATATTGATGAAAATGGTCTTGATAAAGAAATATTTAACCTTGAAACTATTAAATTCGTTGATAAAGAAGGTGTAGATGATGACGATTCGTGGAATAATGTTATGGCGCCGGTGCTTTCTCATTTTATTTATAAAAAGAACGAAATATTTATTAGACCGATCGGTCCTGATAACGTTATCCAAAAAGGCGAATTAGTTGGTAAATCTATTATGGTTCTTGGAATGCCGCACAGCGGCGGAATCGTTTCTTTAACACTAAAAAACGAATACGACCAGGTCTGCGCCAGAACTGTTGATTACGGTAAAGTTGATGTTGATGAACTTGAAGTAAGCACGGAAAAAATAGATCCCACAAAAAACACCTGGGTGAAAAGACAAGAACCTTCTATCGGCGGTACGGAAAATAAAGCCGAAAATCGCGCTATGCAGACACATCATAACGATAAATTCTTTATAAAAAACGGTCCTTATTGCAGTATTGGTGAAGCGCGTAACATTTCCACAGGTAATGATTTCGAGCGGCTTGGTGGCAGCGGTGATATTTCTAAAGGTGTCTCCGCGCTCCGCTCTCTCTCAAAACATATGTCTTCATCTCATGTGCGCCTAGAATCTTGTCTTGGTGATGTAACACGAATTGGTTGGAATCAGGCTTATGGTGAAGTGGCAAAATCATCGTTAAGGTCAGTACAAGCCAAAACCGGCGGATGGAAGCTAAATAAATGGGCAGGGCATACACTTCGTTTTCTTACAGGACCATTACGCGGCGAGAAATATCCAATAATATCTAATTCTAAAAATACTATTACTCTCGCGGAAAAAAACACAAAATACATTCCACGTTCAGCTCCAAACCGTAAAGCTGTAAAACCCAATGCAGACGATAAATTTACGATTGGCCCGGGTTATGTGACACCAATGTGTTATACAAGAAAAAGCGGTGAGTCAGCAACATGGACATGGGAAAACGTGATACCTTTTCCCGGAACTTATGATTTATATATTCACGGTCTTAATGACGCAATTGACACGACAGAATTTCTTGAAGAAAATAATAACGCGTCACTTGATGTTGAAGTTTGGAATTATGAAACTAAAGAATTTGATATGCTAAAAAAACGCGGACAGTACGGTAAACAAGATTCTTTTAATGCAGGAAAAATCAAACCGGAAAAAATTTCAGAAGACGGCAGTATTAAAATCAGATTGACAGCCCATAATGTTATTGAACGAAATATTGACGATAAAACCGGTAAAACAATGGTCGGATCAGGTGGTAAACAAACCGGCATCGCCTGGTTTAATTATGCTGTCGTAACCCCTGTTCCCGTGCCCGGCAGAGTAAACATAAATACCGCACCGCCACGCCTGCTTGCAAGTTTACCAGGAATGAATTCCGATATTGCAAAGAATATTTTCGAAGGTCTTGATAGAAATAATAAAAAAACTTTAAAGCCTTATCAAAACCTTGGAGATGTATTGAAGGTAAAAAATATGACGCCTGATATTTTTGAAAGATGTGTTAATATTTTATCTCTTGACTCAACCTTTTTTACTGTTGAAGTAGAAGCACAATTACTAAAAAATAATCTCTCTAAAGAAAAAATAATTCCGGATATTGATTCAATTACAGCTACGAGAATAAAGCGATTTGTAATTAATACTGCCAGAACGGTAAGCGGTAATATAGATATCTATGAACTGGAAAGATATCCTGTGAAATAAAGAAAATTAGTTACTAAAATCAAAAAATAACGACCCGTTTGACTTCATACAAGTTTTTGAATATAATATTTAATAAGTTTTAATTGCATATAATAAACTAAAGCGTTTTTAAAACATAATGCGTAATATTATGAGAATTGTAAATATAGGCGGATACGGTCATTCGGTTTCCGTGTTTGATGAAATACTTCAAATAGATGAAGCAAAACTTGTAGCTTTTGCACCGGCTTTTGATGGCGAAGATACTTCTATTGTAACGTCTCACAAAATCTATAATGACAATGTTATTTACTATGATGATTACAAAGAAATGCTTGAAAAAGAAAAACCGGATGTTGTTATTGTAAGCACAAGATTAGACAAAATCGCGAAAATAGCTATCGATGCAGCTAATAATGGCTGCCATTTGATTTGTGAAAAACCTCTGGCAATAAACCGTCACGATTTAGAAAATTTGCACGGTGCCGTCAAGAAAAATAATGTTAAACTTATGGCGATGCTTTCAATGAGAGCGGAACCGGCTTTCGTTGCAGCACGAGAAATATATCAAAGCGGAAAAATTGGAGAAGCCGTTTTAATCAATAGCAGAAAATCTTATAAATGGGGTGCTCGGCCTGAATGGTTTGGTGATAAATCTAAATATGGCGGTACGATCGGGTGGATTGGCATTCACGCTTTAGATTTTATTAATTTTATCACAGAGCTTGATTTTGTTTCCGTTGCTGCTATGCAAAATAATTTTTCTCATCCCGAAAGAAAAGATTGTGAAGATAATTGCGCTTTAATTCTTGAAATGAATAACGGCGGTCACGCGACAGTGAGTGTGGATTTTTTTAGACCAAAAGCTGCTGAAACTCACGGAGATGACTGGATAAGAATTGTGGGAACAAAAGGCGTTCTTGAAGCAAGCACAGCGAACAATAGTTACGTTATAATTACCGATGAAGAGAAAGAAACTGTAATTCCGGAAAATGTTGAAAATAAAATTTTTAAAAACTTTTTAAACAGCTTGATCAGAAAAACTGAACCGGAAATATCGATGGAAATTCCTTTTATGCTTACAAAAGTTTGCATGACAGCACAGGAAGCTGCCGATAATAAAACAACAAACAAAATAA
>JAUVKG010000085.1 GCA_030596365.1 Chlamydiota bacterium
GGCTTTGAAGTGGTTATTAAACCGGGTGGGAATGTAATCGAACAACACAAAAAAGAAATTCCTGTTTGGGAGAAATCAGGTTTGGATATGCTTGTTCGACCGGACCTTTTTACAGTACAAGACCCATTTAACGAAACTCAAATAAGTAACGGATATTCTGAACTTGAAAATATAATAAAATTTCACGAAAAAAATAATTCGAATGTTGTTGGTTATGTCATTATGTGGGGATTCCTTGGCGAAGGTGGTTTTCTACCAAACTATAAATTCAGCGATAAAGCAAAAAAAGCTTTTAATGATTATATGAAAACTCCGGGTGTACCGCTGCCGGAACAATCGGCAATGGGTCTGCCGGGCTCATTAAGATGGGTTAAATGGCTTGAATTCCGTTCTAAAAAATTAAGCGATTTTCGCGCCGACTATATTAAATTCGCCAAACAGTTTACCGATAAGCTTGTCGGTACATGGAGTGAATTTTATTCGGTTGATAATTATATTTTAAATATGGGTGATGCTCCGGGAAGTGATTTTTTCTTTTACGATCTTTCTTTTGGTGATGTAACCTGCAACCAGAAAATCGCTCTCGCGGAAAGTCATGGGAATATGGAAACTTTTCCCACTTTCGAAGCATGGCGGGATTATATACTCCCTCTAATGGCTAAAGCTGCAGGTGAAGGCGTTACACCTATGTCTTTCCAGTTCCCGATGACTCGCGGCGCCATCGCCGAAGGAAATACAAATCAGAAAAAATATTATGTCGATAAAATCGAAGATGAGTATAGTCTGAAAATAGGACCGTACATGAAAAAAATTATCGACGCAGCAGATGACAAAATAAGAGAACCGGAAGTGGCTCTTGTTTATGACTCATTTCAGGCAGGCGCTATGCCGGCTGATCGTTTGTCGGGCAGGGTTTTGTGGCCATATTATGTTGGCACAAAACAAATTGAATCGAGCATGCATCAGATGGGTATAGACATGCGTGTAATTCCTTATGAATGGCTTGAAGAGCATGATTTATCAAAATATAAGATTGTAATTGTACCTGACCCGATGTATTTGAATTTTAAAATGCGCGATAATTTAAAAACGGCGAAAAAGGTTTTATACTCCGGAGAATTTCTCCTGACACACCGGGATGAAAAATCACAATCAGGTAATTATACTAATAAGTTTAAAGCAAAAACTATTGATAATGAATTCGGTGAAATAATTTATTTCGAAAATCCTGAAGGGGAAATAATTGTAAATAAAAAAATTCCGCTTATGAAAGGAGTAGATTTTCCAAAAGATAAAAAATATCCCGATGACCAGATGTTCGCTTTCAAAAATCCGCCTGAAGGTTCAAAAGCTTTAGCTAAAGTTGGAAAAGCACCTGTAATTTTAACAACCGGTAACGGGAAAAATATTTTTGTGGCAAACAGAGCTTTTGCTACTGCCTGGACGGAAAAAACAGACTGGTTGGAAAAAGGAATGTTTACTTTTCTTAAAAATGTTTTACAAAGCAGCGGAGTTAATATTTATGTTAAAACTCCTCCACAGGCACGCTCAAATTTGTCTTATGTTTATGGAAGTTACGGCGTCAGCGGAAACTTTGCCTGGAACACAACTGACAAAGACATCAAAATAGAAATGTCAGACGGTCAAAAAGTTGTAATTCCAAAGCACGGATGGACTGTAGTTAAACCTAAATAACGAAATTGAGTTTATTCTGTATTTTTATTTTTTTTTGATAAAATAATAAATAAAAAATGACAAATAACAATTAATAAATAGAACCGGTTCAGGAATTGGTTGGATTATTAATGTTGTATTGTATGGCCCAAGCCCAACGGAATTGCTCGTTGTGTATGTTAATGTTATTGTTTCGTCTAATTGCCAACTTATCGAATTTGTAAAGTGTAAACTTCCTGGTGCATGGTCGCCTTGCGGCCAACGTACGTTGTTCGTAAAAGCAAATTGATATGCGTTGGTAGGTTTTAAGCCGAAAATTAGTGTGTTTGTTTCTGATTCGTATTGCCAAGTGTTCGTTGTTCCCTGAAAAACATGGACAGGACCGCGAATTGATGGCGGTTGAGGTTCGCTTTCTCCGCCGTACATTACATATATGCGGCCTTTGCCATATTCACCCATTAAAACATCATCGAAACCATCACCATTGATATCGCCGTCGCCGGCAACATCTCTGCCGAACATGTGTGTACTGCCTCCCCAGCCTACATTATGTATTCCTTCAACATAGAAAGCAAAGACGCCATCAAGAGTGTTTGTCGTCATAGGATTAGTTTTATGCCAATCCGGACGGCCGAATATGACATAAACATATTCCGGCGGAAAAACAAATCCGTCTTGTTGGGCGTTTCCTACAATCAGGTCACGAAACCCATCACCGTTCATATCCCCGGCGCTGTCAAGTGTTGCACTGAACCCTTCCGCGTGAACCATTCCCGCGCATACATTTGCGCCATTAGTTCCATCGCACCAGCTTACATCAATGTAATGTGGAAAATTGCTGGTCTGTCCGAAAAAAATTGACATCGATTGCCCAACAATATTAGAGTACCAAGGATCATCAAAAACGTAATCAGATGCTCCAGTCATATTAATTACGATATCATCTATATTATCGCCATTTACATCGCCAAGAGGCTCAATAATATTAGCTTGCTGATCGATTATCATGAAACCATTTGTACCGTCAAAAAATTCCTGGGAAAAAGTATCGGGTAATACTTGACCTCCATAAACTATATTTACTGCATAATGTGCACTTCCGTTTATTTCCGGTGCGCATCTAAAAGCCAAATCATTGTATCCGTCGTTGTTTATATCTCTAATATTTGAAATAGTTTTACCGGAATTACAAGATTCCCTGTTTCCATAATAAGTACTATAATTAGTTATAGGTGGTTGACCTAAAGTAAGTGAATTATTTGTTTTCCAGTTATTGTTGAATTCTATAAAATAAACTTGTCCTCCCCATTCCACATTTATAACACCTCCAGTCATACCTTTTGCATGAGGTGCCGATACAACTAATTCAAGATTACTATCACCAGTTATATCTACAAAATCAAGTGCTTTTCCAAGGTCTTCTGAGTCTCCATTGCCTATTACTTTAAGAAAATTAGTAGAACTCCATATTGCAGCATTAATATGGTTAGTTTCTTCCCAACTGTCAGCCCATATTATATAAAAACTGCCTGTATAGTTTTCGTAATGTGATCCGCCTATTATAATATCATCTTTCCCATCGTTATTTATATCGTGTGCTAAAGTTATCATACTTCTTGAATTATTACTAGGCCATCCAGCAAAATTATTTCCTGATACATTGTTAGTTTGATTTTTTAAATCAACCCATGTAGGAATAGAAGCGCTCCCCCAAGTCAACCAAAAAAAACCATTAGTAAATTTAGATGAAGAACTATTACTAAAATCAAAAATATCATCAAATCCATCACCGTTAATATCACCATTGCATGAAATATACCCAGTATATAATGTAGTATTTGTAAAACAGACGCCATAATTACCAGGGATTTCGTTGCATGTATAATATGCTTTATCTAAATTTACGCCAAAACTTAAAATGCAACAAATAATTAATATAAAAAATAGCTTTTTCATAATTATTTTACTCCTTTGACCTGCGAAAAAAATCTTGAAATATTATTGGCGGAACTAATCTTAATTTTTGATTATTGTCAGAATCTAAATATTGTATATCAAGCCAGTCTTCATACCACCCATGACAATACTGAAACCAGCAAGAATGGAATTGAGGTAAAGAATTTGTATCACTATACCAAATTACAGGATCGGGATTCTCATGTTCGCCATATTTCGGTTGTATTTTGTGCATCCAGTCATCCCACAGAACAACAACATCGTTAGTAATTACGAATTCTGTTTGCAAAAATTGTGGATTTTCAAATTCACCAAATTCCGGCCAGTAAGCAGGCCCGAGCGCATCTACTGCGCCAGATAATTGTTCGGTATATAGATAAAAATCATTTTTCGACAGTTGAAAATTTGGACGAATAACCCGAATATCAAGTTTTCCGAGGTATTCGCGTGTCAGATTAAGATAACTTTTCAGTGCAAAATCTTTCTTAGCGGCGTTTGCCCAGCCGTTAAAATCTATTTCTGTGCCATAAACATTAACTTCCATACCTCCAACACCAGTTTCTACATCTATTGATATTTTATCACCTTTATTTTTATAAAAATAGTCCAAAATATCGGGAGCGAGTTCATAATAAATAAGACTGAAACCTATGCTGATATAATTGTTTGTTGCTATACCATTTCTTATCCATTTATTATAAAAAACATGTCTGCTGTAGTCCATATTCCCGCCATCGGACATGAAAGAACACATATAAACTTTGTTGGCTTCATAAGGAATATTTGTATTAATATTTTGTTCGAAAGAAATATTATTACCGTCAAAACCTGAATGAAAAGAAGCGTTTGCTATGCCTGCCATGTATTGGGCTGTTTTGCCAAGTTTGCTTGCATGCATCCAAAAACCTTGTTCGCTGCCGTCATCAATATCATGGAAAGGAATTGGTACCATAAATTCCCAATTAGTTAAAATAATTTCATCTCCGATATTCAAAACAAGTTCATAATCAGGTTCGATAGGGTTGGCTCGCCGATGTTCCTGGTAAACAGGAACATAAATATTAGTATTGTATATATCTTCATGAAAGTCAACAATTCTTAATTCTTTTGTGATTATATTGGTAATTGTCGTTTTGAGACGGCAGTAGGTTTTATTATGACCAACAAGTGCACCAGTTGTGCCGAGAATAGTGGCATTTATAGGCATTTCTTCCAACAAGGCGTCAAAATCTTCGTACATTTCCGGGTAATCCCGCCGGTAGAAAAAAGGAAAAATTTTGTGCGCGACAAAATAATCACGATTGACCTGGTATAGCAATGGATGAACATGCGCAATTGCGCGTCTTGAACATTGCGGCCAGAAATTATCTATCATATAATTGTAGATTGCCGGGCTGTTTGTCAGGCCGCGTTGTGTACAGTTAGTATCATTAAGAATTTCAATAACGGGCAGCGCAAAATCATATTCATTTGTTAAAACATGATAATCTTCTGTTGATAGAGCTATGCAATTGCTGACTGAACATAAAACTGTCATATAATTTATCAGGTCGCCTTTGTCATGGTCGGCAAATAGTGAATCAGGATAAATTATCACACTTTCAACTTCCGGCGGTTTTGCAAAATCTTTTATTAGAGAATATAAATTTGTTTCTTCATTAAATACCATATTATATGTGTTAGTATAAAAAGACAGCATATAGTCTTCACGTCGTGTCGCCATCAATTGGTACCATGTATCTATTTGATATAATCTTGGCTGAATGCGATTGACAAGCCCCTGCAAAGTTACAAACGCAAACATTCTTGCATAATAATTTTTGCGGTTTTCAAATCCTGCGGATGTATGAGCATAATTATTATTATCATTATTGCCCCCTCGAAGATCAATAAAAGTGTGCGTAACACACGGTTCAGGTGATTTTGGCAGAATAGGTGTGGTAAAAATATGAGGCGGAAGATTCGTAGATATGCCTATTTTTACAGAACTATTATAACTCCTTGTTTCGTCTTTGTACTGGTGTTTGAAATCCGCGCTTACGGATACTGTTCCCGTGCCCGACGCGCTGAAATTAATAGTAGCTTTCTCACCGTTGTCGACAGGTGAAATTGTCCATAAAGGATTAGTGCATGTCCAGGTTATTTTATTTGTGTTTACAACCTGGCCTGCTTCATTGCAGATGTAAGCGTAAAGGTCTATGGAATTAGTAACCGGCAAGTTCATTGACCAGAGTGGATAAAGGTCGCGTGCATAAGTGACTGTTCCGCCCGACGGGGTTGTAAAAATATTTTTTTGTGTTTTTCTTAATTTCATGAAATAAGTCATGGAAGAAGGCTCTCTGCCAAACCATACGTCAGCGAACACCGCAAACGAGAAAATAGAAAAGCCGATTGTTCCTGCAATAAGTATCTTTGTACTATATTTTACCATATTTTTGTTCATAATATCAAGGTTTGGAATTATTATTGATTCTGCAATTCTTCAACAGCCGTCTCCAGTTGGTCGATACGGCTCTGGAGATTCGTGGAAAGTGAGTAACTTGGGTTAAAATAGACATTCGTAGTATTGGGAACAAAATCACTAGCCACCTCCCATTGTCCATTTGTCCACACAGCCTGGCCTAGTGCCGACTCTGTAGGGTTAAGTTTCCACAATGTATACATCCTAATATTACCATTATTTTCATCAACTGCGTAGAAGCGAAGATTATTGTTGATTACATCAATTATGACTCGAAAGCCAACATCAGGGTCAGCAGCAAGTTGTATTTCGCCACCTTCGTCTCCATTGGGATGCAAGGTTGGGCCAATATGGAGTCGTCCGCTTTCTATTATTACAGGTTTATAATTATGTGTAATAAGACGTAACGGAGCGTAACTTGTTTCCGGTGTTGTAATGGCGCTATTGGTATTATCTATTACGATGTATCCAGGTGTATCAAGTGCGCCTACAAACCAGTTTTGACAGTTGGTTAATAATATTTCTTCTGCTATAATGGAACCGTTAACAGTTAAATTAGATACTGTTCCTCCAGATTTACTGACATAATGTTGTGTAATAGTATTTATTATCGAATTTGTTGCGGAAATAATTTTTATTTCTGCCTGATTTACAGTTGAATTTGAGATTAATAGAAATTGAGAATCCACATAACCTTTATTAACAATATCGTTTGTTGCTGTGCCTTGCGCTAAATTTATTCCTTTTCCACCGGCAAAATCTATTACAGGCGCGCGCTGATGTGTCGGGCCGATTACCGTTGACTGATTCCATTCTTCCGGCGGGGTTGATGAACTGGAAGTCGAGTAGTCATAACATGGTGTCGGAAACGGTCCTGTAATGTTATCTTGAAGGCTGTCGCTAAAAGCCCAATAATAACCTGACTCGCCGCCATCAGTCCAATAATACCTGAACATGTAAATACTGTTCAGGTTCTTGTAAGCTTGCGCTCCTCCATTCCAATAATAACCTTCCTGATAGTAAATTCCGTTTGCGTCTTCATGTGAACAACCGGTTACTAAATAACCATTTTCAGTAGTACTGTACATTTTTATTTCGTTAATCGAAAGCGGACCAGCCATTGTATCGCCGGCTTGGTCAACAAATTTTTCCGATATTGCAATGTCTGTGCCGTAAATTTCAAACTCAAGACCTGATGGAATATATACATAACCGTTTGTTACTATATTATAATAATAATAGGCGGAGCCACACCAACTTGGTGTGCCATAAGTTGAGATTTTAAAAATTCTTCCATTCCAACTGCCGCTTATAAACTTTACATATTGTAAAATAACACCGGCAGGCGGCCTGCACGAAATATGGGTATCAAAATATGTACTCATAGATGAATGTACAACTCCTGTTGCTATACAGTTGTCATTATGAAGAAAAAGTTCACCGAAGTTGCTAATAATGTTTCCTGACAAATCTATTACGCCGTCTTTTACCAACAAAGCATTTTCAGAAACATAATTTGAAACATGATTTTCCACCCAGTCCTGATCAGTCAGTTCTGCTTCATCTATAAAAGTAGTTAAAGAACCTTGGACATAAGCGTTCATACTGTCAAGATTTACTGCTTCAAAAATATGTTGCGGATCAGCGAGATAATTGACATGAACTATATCGCCATTATCACGCCATGTTCCTGAAATTGATTCAACATCAATATTATTATCAGCACATTTTACATTGTTAAACACTACAAATGCCTCGTTTGAAAATGAACCTTGAATATACATATCAACAAATGACATATCCGATTTAACAATTATGCTATCCTGAATAATAGTTCCGTCACCATTGCCGCGAACAGATATATTTTCATAGTCAAAAACCAGATTGGTGATTTCATAATAATTTCCCGGCATAAGTTTTATAACTTCATTTTGACCATTTGACACGGCGGCAGCATAAGCCATGCTTATTTTATTGAATGGATTAGTTAAGCTGCCATTACCATCGGGCGAGCCATTATTTGCAACATAATGGATTTGTGCAAAAGAAAATGAAGAATAAATAAATAGGTAAAGAACGATTAGAAGTAAAGATAATTTTTTCATGGTGGTGCCTTTGAAGTAATGATTTATTTAAAATACATAATAATGGAGAGAAATTGACTGTAGAAAAATATACAGAAATGTTTGAAAAAAAACCGGGGATAAGAACAAAAAAATAGAAAAGAAAACGCTTTCTGAAAAACAGAATGAGAAATTTTTAGACTGGAGAACCTGGAAAACTGGAGAACCGGAGAACCGGAGAACCATTTATATTATACAATAAATTTAAATGCATAGCAATAGCAAAAAGTATTTATTTTTGATGCACACATTAAACAAATTTACAACTCACGGGGAAATTATATCATAAATAAACTTGATTGTCAAACGAGTAACGCTTAACAAAAAAATAAGCAATACGAAAGCCCAAAGCCCAAAGCCCAAAGAACTGCCAATGTGCTCCTATTTAATATTCAAATGTTTATCGAATCCCGAAAGTTTAAAAACTTTTTTCACATGCGGCGATACATTTATCAATGCAAAATTTTCGCTTCCGATTGATTTCGGAACATGTATGCAGATTCTTAAAAAGCTTGACGCGATATATTCAACATCTTTCATATCAAAAACAACAAAATTTTCCGCTTGGCTTACTTTTACTATCAGTTCCTCTTTCCAGATTTGACATTCAGCGCTGTCTAATTTTCCGGTAAATGAACATATCAGTTTATCTTCAGTTAAATTATAATTTATCATAATATTAGTAGTTTAAGTTAAATTCTTTTTCAAGAATATTAAAACCCAATGCCTCATCAAAATATTTTCCCGAATCAAATCGGACAAACCGTTCATTATCTCTTCGCTTTGCAATTCTCTGTATGTTCAAAAGATGTGTCGCGGTAATATTATCTGTCGTGCTGTTGTTCCCGCGCGTTCCGCAGCCAAGTGTAAATGAAGTGTGAAG
>JAUVKG010000369.1 GCA_030596365.1 Chlamydiota bacterium
GGTATGATTATTGAACGTGAACTTTCTGAACAACTTCCTGCAAGGGTAGCTGAGTTGAAATCCGATGTTGAAGCGGCTTCTTCACGTGAGAGTTTTGTGAAATTGGATGAACGAATTGAACGTTATGGTCAAAAACCCGCAACAATATGGATTACGGGACTTACAGGTTCCGGTAAAATGAAAATCTCCTACGCGCTTGAACGCCGTTTATTTGATATGGGGGCAACGTGCACATTACTCGATGGTCAAAACATCCGCAAAGGAATAAATCGCGATTTAAGTTTTGATTCTGAAAGCCGTGCGGAACATTTACGTCGTGTTGCTGAGGTATCACATATTTTAAACATTAATGGTCAAATTTCAATCGCTGGTTTTGTTTCTCCGTCTGATGAAATACGTAAGCAAATAGCTGGAATTATCGGTGAGGAATTCTTTCTTGAAATTTATGCCGATGCACCGATAGAATGGTGCGAAAAAAATGACACTACAGGTATTTACAAAAAAGCCAGCAAAGGTGAATTGAAAAATGTCGTTGGTATTGATGTTCCTTATGAACCGTCAAAAGCACCTGCATTGCATTTGAAAATGGATGAAATTTCAATTGAAGAATCCGTAGAAAAAATCGTCGCTTTACTACGTGAACGTGAAATCTTTCCGGCGGGTTAACCTGTCTCGCAGAGACAGGATTCCGGTAAAACCGGAATAAGTATTCGGTGTTCGGTATTCGGTGTTCGGTGTTCGGTGGTCAGCCTGCCCTCCGTAGCTTTAGCGCAGGAGGGGTCCTACTTCGCATAAAGCTTCGTAGGATAAATGTCAGGTGTCAGGTGTGACACAAAAATATCCAGGATTGTAATGGAGTAAATTGTCATTAAAATACAATCCCCTTATCCACTCCCAATGTAACAATCGGGATGTTCCACTTTTTCGTCAGAGCCGGATAAAATTCAAGGGAGATTATTTCCCTATTCCATAAGCAGGTATGCTTATGTTGCTTTTTCATTCGACGTTGAACGTTGAGCGTTCGATGTTGGACGTTCAAAATATTTAACACCGAACACCGAATTAGTTGTCCCTTAAAAAGTGATTTGACAAAAGCGTCAAGAAATTGTACAATTGTACATTATATAAAAGAGAGATTAATTATGACTATTGTTACAGATACATCTGCTATATTAGCGGTTATATTGGGGGAAACAAAGAAGGAAAAAATTAAAGAATTAACTTTAAACAAAAAAATTATAGGTCCTTCTTCAATACCTTGGGAAATCGGCAATGCTTTTTCAGCAATGTTTAAAAGAAAAAGGATTTCATTGAAAGCTGCCAATAAAGGATATTCGATATTCCAAATGATACCGATACAATTTATTGATATTGATATGAATCATGCACTGCAAATTTCATTTTCACAAAAAATATATGCTTATGACGCATATTTCTTATCTTGTTGTATTAAACATAACGGTGCTCTTTTGACTTTAGATAAAAAATTATTAAACGAAGCATCAAATATTGGAGTTAAAACTTTGGAGATATAAAAATGAATGTTTATACATACTCAGAAGCGCGACAAAACTTATCAGAAATACTAAAAAAAGCAAAAAGTTCCGGTAAAGTGATAATAAAACGTAAAGACGGTTCGGTATTTTCAATTGTGCCGGAAAAAAATAAAAAATCCCCATTTGATGTTCCGAATTTAAAAACAAATGTTTCTCTAAACGACATTATTGACTCAATAAGAGAATCTCGAGAAAGAATTTAATAGACTGCAAAAGATTAAAGAATAAAGCAGGTATGCTTATGTTACTTTCTCAATCTATTCAAAAATACCTGTTGATGTGTGCTTCGGAAATGCAATAATCTGTTAGTAATTAATTTTACAATATCAAGAATAAACATCCAGATAAGACAGTAAATCCATACTACACCGATAAGCTGCCATGGCAGCTTATGAACTAGTAATCCAAAACCGCACATTGCAGCCGCAAAGATCTGGGTTCCAATAATTGCAAGAAATAAAGGAGCACCCGGTAAAGGCGGCATAAAGAACAATCTTTTTGTTCTTGCAACAAAAAGCATTAAATGTCCACCGACAACAAGTTGCAGGAATATCATTGTCTGAATATGCTGTGGCGAAATTACAGCGCCCATAAATTCTTTTCCGTTAACGTTAACTCCGATAAAGAAAATTCCAAATGTCTGTACTACTGCAAAAAATCCAAGCACCGTTGATATTGAAAGAATGTTCGTCATATTCCATCGCACAGGTTTGGGATCAACTATCGTGTTGTCATAAGCTATCGTCATAATCGGGATATCGTCAAGAAGCGCAAGAAGAATAATCATAACTGCGGTTAGCGGTTGGAAAGCGACATCACTACCCGGAAGCGTAGGAAAGAAGATCATAGCAAGTACAACAAAGAACATAATATCAATAGTCATTGCGATTCTGTAAATCGTATAGCTAGTCATTCTTTCGAAAATCTTTCGCGCGATTTCTATAGCTTCTATTATAACACTTAATCCAGGCGCGGTAAGAATCAATGCCGCTGCCGCTCGTGCAGCGTCAGTTGCTCCCGAAACAGCTATTCCCGCGTCAGCCTGTTTTAGCGCGGGCGCGTCATTAACTCCATCGCCGGTCATTGCGACGATATGATTTCGTGATTGCAGTGCTTTAACGATTCCGTATTTATGTTCCGGAAATACTCTTCCGAATCCGTCAGCTTTTTCTATACATCCTGCCGTTCTATCAGAAAGATGGTCGGGTGACTGATCGCCGAAAAGATCGGTTGCAGCCTGAATATGAGCGCCAAGACCAAGCTTTTTAGATGTTTCTGCCGCGATGGCTATATCATCGCCTGTAACCATTTTAACTTTCAAACCGTGTGTTTTGGCATTTGCGATTGTTTCAGCTGAATCGTCACGCGGAGGATCAAACATTGGAATTATACCGAGAAAAATCCAATTTGCTCCATCATCTTCTGATTTAGCAACTCCAAGTGTTCGATAACCGCGTTTGGCAAATGTTGTAACCGTCTCATCCGCTTTTGAACTTTCCTTATCGCTCATTATGCTCATATCAATAATTACCTGGGGCGCTCCTTTGGTATAACGCGCAGTTTTTCCATCCGGAAGAATTATGGTTGATTCAGTTCTTTTGCTAACCGGGTCAAAAGGAATAAAATTTGTCTGCTTGTAGTTTTCTAAAACAGATTTATCTTCAAGACCGTTTATAATCGCTAAGTCAATTGCGTCATTGTCTTCTTCTTTACTTGCAAGTGCTGCGGAGAGGATACATTCCGCTTCACTTTCGGCTGAAAAGACGACAGGTTTTTCAAGTGAGAGCTGATTTTTTGTTAAAGTTCCG
>JAUVKG010000020.1 GCA_030596365.1 Chlamydiota bacterium
TTTTCGGTAATGAATTCGTTAAATCTGCTTGCAACGATTCCAAGTTTTAGATTTTTGGCGTCAAGCATTCCTTCGATAATTTTTGATTTTGTATTCATAATTAAGTTTTAGGTTAAAGAGAGAAAATTAAATTTCTCTGAAATTAAATTTAAAATTTGTTTTTTTTGCTTTGTATTTAATGAAGTTTGAAATTTTATTTTTTGAATTCGCGTAAGCGCCCCACGCATGCCGGGGTATTATTTATTTGTTATTTATTATTGAACGCAAAGCGTTACTTCGTTAGGAAATTTGTTGTTTACCATTACTCCATCATTCCATTATTCCAACATATTTCGATCGCTTCGCGACCGCGCAGTAAATGCCACTATAACGGCTTTATTCCTGCACTCCATATCCAATAATCCATAGCTCGCGCTGGGAAGCGCGGCTTACTCCACTCCTACAATATATGTCCAAGTTTTTTATTTTTTGTTTCTAAATAGCGTTTGTTATGAGGATTCGGTTTTATTTTTATCGGCACTCGTTCAACAATTTTAATCCCGTAACCTTCCAAACCAACAATTTTTCGTGGATTATTTGTCATTAATTTAATTTTTGTTAAACCAAGTGCAGTAAGCATCTGAGCACCATAACCGTAATCGCGTAAATCTGCCGCGAAACCAAGTTTTTCGTTTGCTTCAACTGTATCTGCTCCTTTATCCTGTAAATGATATGCATGCATTTTTGCCGGCAAACCGATTCCTCTACCTTCTTGTCGCATATATAGAATTGCTCCGCGACCTTCCTTTGCAATAAGCTGCATTGCTGTATCAAGCTGCATACCGCAATCGCATCTGATTGAATGCAAAGCATCACCTGTAAGACATTCGGAATGTACACGCACGAGCACAGGATCATCACCGCTAATGTCGCCCATAACGATTGCAAGATGATGTTGATTTTCTATTTTTGACTCAAAAAGATGGAGAGTAAAATCACCGTAATCTGTTGGCAAATTTGTTTGAACAGAATCTTCAATAATCTGCTCGTTTCTCCTTCTGTATTCTATTAAATCAGTAATAGTGGCTATTTTAAGATCAAACTTTTCCGCAATTTTTTCAAGTTGAGGCATCCTTGCCATTGTGCCGTCTTCATTAAGAATTTCACACAAAAGTCCTATAGATTTGCATCCCGCAAGACGGGCAAGATCGGTTGTCCCTTCAGTATGACCTGCTCGTTTAAGCACCCCGCCTTTGACTGCTTTTAACGGGAAAAGGTGTCCCGGAATGTTAAAATCATTAATACTCGCATTGTCTTTAACAAATTGTTTAATTGTCTCACAACGTTCGTGTGCCGAAATTCCTGTCGTAGTACCGATTTTTGCGTCTATCGGAACTGTAAATGGTGTGCCGAGTTTAGATGTATTTTTCTCAACCATCATCGGCAAACCGATTTTATTTATTTTTTCTTCTGAACCTGAAATGCATAGCAGTCCGCGACCGTTAGTAATCATAAAATTAACGGTTTCCGGCGTGGCATGTTCAGCTGCCATAACGACGTCACCTTCGTTTTCCCGCTTTTCATCATCGGTGAGAATTAATATCCCGCCTTTGCGAATGATTTCCAGCGCTTCTTCTGTATTTACAAAATTAGAATTCATAATTGCTAGAGTTTAGAATTAATCTTCTTCTCCGGTTGCCGCTTTCGGGTCTCCTTTCATCATTTTTTGAAGATCAGACATGCTGAGATCCATTCCTCTAATCTGGTCAACAAGTCTGTTGTTATCAATTCGAATTACTATTTTACCGCCTTCAAACCAGCAGTCGATAACATTCAAATGATCCATAGGTGCCTGACCCATAACGCGGTAATGTACATATTGTCTTAAAAGAGGTATCCGTTTCAGATCATAGAATAATTTCCCGTCTTTTTCCATTACACCTGTTATAACATTACCGATCTCGGTAGAAAAATTTTCTTCTTCAAGTTTTTTCTTGTCAAATCCGAGCATCTGCTGTAACGCTGCTGCAATTGTTGTTGCAACACATGCATAAGCAGCATGATCTTTCATTACATCAAATTTTTCTTCCGGTTCAAAAACAAAAGCTCGTTTGTGAGATGACCATATTAATTCAACAAATTTCAATTTATGCTTAATTGATGACCGGTCATCTCTGAAAGAAGCTTTAATCGTTAAACCATCTCCACTGACATCTACTTTTGCCGATTTAACGCCATCAAGTGTTTCCACATGTGTAGCAATCATTTTGTTTATTTTCTTTTGAGAGATCGGCATTTTTAAATCTCGCATTTTCTCGAGCACCTTATCCATTGTTGCATCTTTAGCTTTATTTTTCAAAGAGCCTATAAAATCAAACATTCCCATAATTTTTATTAAAGTTGTAATTAATCAGTTATTAGTATTATTATCATCTAAGAAATTATAACAACGAGTTATTATTAAGTCAAGTATTGACTTTCTTTACTTTTCTGATTAAAATTTATAATTATGAATACTAATGATTTAAATGATAAACTTATTAAAATTACCGTTATTGATAATCCGGTTGAAGCAGCTTTATTCAAATCTACATTTGAAGATGCTGATATCCCTTTTATAATTAAGGAAAATCATGACTCTGCTTATAACGGAATATTTGAATCGGCAAAAGGTTGGGGTGAAATTTATTCTCCTGAAAAATATAAAGATAAAATCCTGAAAATTATTGAAGATCTTCGCTCAATTTAACCTGAATATTTAAAATGAATAAAAAACCTAATGTCCTGTTCTTCTTTACCGATATGCAGCGCTCGGATACAATCCACGCTCTCGGTAATCCTGTGATTAAAACTCCTAATCTTGACCGGCTTGTCAATAAAGGAACCGCTTTCACTAATTGCTACTCACCCTCTCCCGTTTGTATTCCCGCGCGATGTTGTATGCAATACGGCCTTTATCCGCAAAAAACCGGACTTTATGTTAATGGAAAAATGATGGATGATAACGGTCTTTCATATCCGGAAATCCTCGGTAAAAACGGTTACAAAACTCACGCAATAGGTAAATGTCATTTTACTCCGGAAACACGTGCTATGCGCGGATTTCAATCCAGGCTTGTTCAAGAAGAAAGCGTTGAACCCGAACATGATGATTATTGCAAATTTCTCAAAAAAAACGGCTTCAGTGATGTCGAACCGCATGGCTTTCGCAGCGAAATGTATTACATTCCTCAAGTTTCAACTTTACCCGCTGAAGTTCACCCGACTCAGTGGATTGGTGATAGAAGTATTGATTTTATCGAAGAAAATTCGACTGACGAAAAACCTTGGATGATGTTCTCAAGCTTTATTCATCCGCATCCGCCTCTCGCTCCTCCGAAACCCTGGCACAAGCTTTATCGCGCTCCGGAAATGCCGCATCCTAATGTACCTGATCACCCTGAGCTTATGCATACTTACATAAATCGTTATCAAAACAGGTATAAATACCGTGATCAGGGAATTGATAAAAACCTTGTCAGAACAATTAAAGCTTTTTATTATGCCACTATTTCTTTCGTTGATTATCAAATCGGCCGCGTGATTGATTCTCTTGAAAAAACGGGTCAATTAGATAACACTATCATCATTTTTTCTTCTGATCATGGCGAATATCTTGGCGATTACAATTGCTTCGGCAAAAGAAATATGCACGATGCATCTTCAAAAATTCCGTTGATTGTAAGGTTTCCTAAACGCTTCGCGGAAAAGGAAATCTGTGACACTCCCGTTAGTTTAATTGATATTATGCCGACTATTCTTTCCATCGCGGAAATTGATACTGATGAAATCGAACTTGACGGTGAAGATTTATCAAAAATTGCTTCCGGTGAATGCAAACGAGAAGTTGTTTTCTCACAACACGGTTCCGGACAGAAAGGTATTTATATGATCGTTTCAAAAAATTATAAATATTTTTATTCCGCCGCTGATGACAAAGAATTTCTCTTTGATAAAATTACTGACCCACGGGAAACACATAATTATGCCGGCAATCCTTTCTATAAAGAAAGACAAGCCGAATTAAAAAATAAATTGTTAAATTATCTGAAATTTACAGACATTACTGACGCTTTTGATGAAAATAACGAAATTCTAGATTGGAAAAAATATCCAAAATATTACGGCGCTTCTGATAACCCGGATGATGATTTGCTCGTACAAGATGAGCCCCGATCCATCATCAAAATCCCGGGATATTAAAGAATGGAATGTTGGAATGTTGGAATGTTGGATTGTTGGATTGTTGGATTGTTGGATTGTTGGATTGTTGGCCACGCCAAAAGTGTGGTAAAATTAATGGATTAATGGATTAATGTCCATTGTGTCCATTGTGTCCATTCTGTCCATTTGGTCCATAATGTCCAATTAACTATTAACATATAACTAATAACTTGAAAATCCTCTTCGACGAAAATATTCCTTACGGACTTGACGCTTTCTCCTCTCTCGGTAATGCTGAATCAATCACCGGCAGAGAAATTTCTCCCGCAGATTTAGAGAATATAGATATTCTCTTTGTCCGTTCGGTTACAAAAGTTAATGAAGTTCTGTTTAAAAATTCCAATGTGAAATTTGTCGCAACAGCAACAAGTGGCAGCGATCACATCGACAAAAAATATCTGCAAAAAAATAATATCGGCTTTTCTGACGCTATCGGCTCTAACGCAAACTCGGTAGCGGAATATTTTACCGCCGCACTGCTTGAAATCGCTGAAAGACACAATTTTTCTCTAAAAGGAAAATCTGTCGGAATTATCGGCGTTGGTCATGTTGGTTCACTCGTTGACAAAAAAGCCCGTGCACTTGGAATGACTACATTACTAAACGACCCGCCGCGCCAGCGCAATGAAACAGATTTTAATGGATGTTCTCTCGATGAAGCTCTCTTGGCAGATATTGTTACTTTGCACGTTCCACTGACAAAAGATGGTCCCGATCCCACTTTTCATCTCCTTAATGAAGAAAATTTACGAAAAATTAAAAGTGGCGCTGTTCTGGTTCAAGCGTCCCGGGGCGCCGTTCACGACACAATCGCGTTAAAAAAAGTAATTAAAGAAAAAAATCTCCTCTGCGCTTTTGACGTATGGGAAAATGAGCCTGATATTGATGTTGAATTGCTTGAATTAACAGAAATAGCATCGCCGCACATTGCAGGTTATTCCTGGACAAGCAAAGTTGAAGCTACGCGAATAATTTATGATGCTGCATGCGAGTTTTTCAACATAAAACAAACCTGGATACCGCCAAACCTTCCTGACAATTTTTCCGCTCCTGAAATTAACTTCAATCAACAGGAAGTGTTGATTGAAAACGACATAAAATGTGCCGTAAACTGTGTTTACGACATTATTGAAGACGATAAGAGAATGAGAAAAATTGTTGATGAACAATCTGAAAATCGTGGAAAATATTTCGACACTATGAGGAAACAATATCCAACTCGTGTAGAATTCCATCAGGCGAAAGTAAATAACATACCGGAAACAATTGAACAACAACTTTCATCCCTCGGATTTGTTATCCATTAAACTCCCCTCCTAATCCCCTCTTGAGCAGAATGTCCCGGTCGAAGCATCGGGAAGGGATGGCGCGGAGCGACGGGGTGTGTTAAAGAGGGGTGCCCGAACGGTCGGGGTGGTTTTTCATCGTTTCCACTATGCCCATTTTAAAAAACAAAATCCGAAATGTGGTAAAAGAAAACTTATTGTATTCGAATTCTTGGTATCTTAGAGTCTTAGTGGCTAATAAAATTAAAGATTATATTAATAAATAAACTTATGTTTTCTTATGTTCCTTATGTGGTTAAAATAAAATTCGTGTAAATTCATGCCCAGGCATACGCCGGGTTCCCAAAAATTAATGTCTAAATATTGTATTGATAAACAAAACCGAAGAATTAATTACCTTCGGATTTCCGTTACTTCCGATTGCAATTTGCAATGTTTGTACTGCGCAACCGGAAATGAAGAATTATTACGCAAAAATTCTTTGCTTAGTTTTGATGAAATTACAAGAATTGTAAATGCAGCCTCTAAAATCGGTATATCAAAAATAAGAATTACCGGCGGTGAACCGCTTTTGCGTGAAAATCTACCGGAACTTGTTAAACAAATTTCTGAAATTAAAGGTATTAATGATATTTCAATTACTACTAACGGATATCGCCTGCCTGAACTCGCATCTGAATTAAAATCTGCCGGACTTAATCGTGTAAACATAAGTCTTGACTCCTTAATTCCAGAAGTTTACAAGAAAATCAATGGCGGCAAGATTGAAAATGCTTTAAAAGGAATCCACATTGCAAAAAAATACTTTGATGATGTTAGAATTAATATGGTAGTCCTTCGCGGGATAAACGATAATGAAGTTGAAAATTTTATAGCTTTTGGCAAAGAAAACAATCTGACAGTAAGATTCCTAGAACTTATGCCGAATAAAAATCCAATAGCTAAAAACGTTGATGAACACATTGATACGATGATACTCAGTGCGGGGGATAATCCCCCTTTGAAGGCGAAGACCGGCGAATGCTGGTGGGTGCCCGCGTGCCCCGCGTATGCTGGGGAAGGGCGGGGGATGTTCTTGTCGAACAAAACCATAATTACTGATTTACAAAAGAAATATGAGCTTACAAAAATAGAAAGTGGAGAGAAAAGCAGTTCTGCAGACTGGTTTCTTGTAAATAACACCAAACAAAAAATCGGCTTCATTTCTCCGGTCAGTAAACCTTTTTGCGCAAGCTGTAATAGAATGAGATTAACAGCAACCGGAGAATTAATCCCTTGTCTTCACGGTGCTGAAAGAATTTCATTACTTGATGTCATACAAACTAATGACGAAGAAGAAATAATAAAAACGTTCCACAGTGCCGCTAAACAAAAAATATCCGCTCATCAGCTTGATAAAGGTAAAACTTCCTGCGAAATGAAATCTATCGGCGGATAATTAATTGGGGAATTGGCTAATTGAAGAATTGAGAAATTGTAGAATGAACGCAAAGCATTATTTCGTTAAGAAAATTACCAATTTATTAAATTATTAAATTGCGAAATTTTAAAACTTAGTGTCTTAGTGCCTTAGTGGCTATTTCTAATTTTGTTTATAAATTAACACAAACTAACACAAAAAAATGAAAAAAATATTTACATTTCTAACTCTTGGGATTATTATGAGTATTTCAACTGGGATTGCTAAAAAAGATAATACACAAATCATTGCCAATGAATCTTTTTCTAACGGCGCGGTGAAAGTTGATAATACACAAATAATTAACGGACTTAAACGCATTACAGTAACAATTCCATACCTTGGAATGAATGGCGAAAAAATCGAGGGACAAGCGAACTTTTATTGCAAACCGGAACTTCTGAAATCAAAAAATAAAATACCTGTTTATTGCGGTGTTCATTACGATTCTTCACAAAAAACAATTAAAAAATATTGTGATTGGGGGTTTGCTGTTGTTACTCCCTGTTTTGATAAACTTCCTGGCAAATTTATTTTCGGAAATAGTTATAACTTTAATAAAGCTATGATTCAATGGACAAGAAGATTGCCCTTTGTTGACCGAACAAAAATGATTTTCGGAGGCGGTAGCGCAGGCGGGTATATGACTCTCGCAATGGGATCTGAGTTTTTTCCGGTTGCCGCATTAATTTCCGACTTGCCATGCGTGAACTGGGATTACGGCTGCAATTATCTCCTTGCAAACCAGAAATCCAGCGGTTGTTTACTGCCACCGGATAAACCGCGGCCATTACCCGTTCTCGCTCTTATTGCTCCGGGAGTTAATCTTGCCACAGCCATATTTGGAAATGATTTATCTTCTGATGTATGGTACACTTTAAGCCCTATCTCTTACGTTAACAGAATTTCATCCCCGGTAATGGTAACAGCTGCAACCGGGGATATGCTATGTACGATTGATATGTTCACTCCGAAAAAGTTTTTCACATTAGACAAAAAATTATTTCCGAAAGATTATGTTCGCGACTTTAAAAAACTTACATCAAACCCAAAAGCAAGTAAAACTCTTGTGGAATCCATCCCGGAAAAAAAATTATCAACTCATATTATTCCACTACCAAAAAAAATACATCAATTTACTCCAGGCGACAAAAAAATGCTTGACGATACCGCTTATGATTTACCACCGCAAAAAGAAATTGACCGACCGTGGTCAAAAGAAAAACAATGGAATTTAGTGATTTTAAATGAAGGCGCCCCGCTGCCTTACATCGGGCACAACCGTTATTACTGGAACACAAATCCACGTTCTTTTGTTTCGCATTATAAAATTCAAAAACCTCAAGTTGAGCAGCTTAATTCCGCAAAACTTCAACGACTTTTAGAACGCTACATGGACAAACTTTCCGATGTGGCTATTCTCGCAACCGGCAAACCGGCAAATCGTCTTAATTATAAAAAGCTTGAGCAGCTTGATGTTTTAGCCGGTTTATTAGATTTTGCGCGAATTGGTCCCGAATATGCAAAAAGGATTGAAAATTTATATCGTATTTCTGCGTTAAAACCATTTGGAAAAACTTTGGATTTTAAAAAATTAAAAAAACTGCAAAGCGAGATCAATAAGATTAGTGTCAAATAAATATATTTGTCAAAATAATTTATACCAAAATGATTTATTTTAAATCAAATCTTTTTATGGCAGAATAATTTGTGGCAGAATAATTAAGAAGAGAATTAAATTTTAACGTCGACTGTCACTAAATGATTCTGTTTATAATTAAAGAAATTAATGAGAATCTTCAAAACTGAGTGGGGAATTTAATTAGACGTTGCTCGAAAATGGGCCGGCCGTGAAGCGGCATTAAAATTCCCCCTTTGAAGGTGAAGACCGGCGTATGCTGGTGGGTGCCCAAAGGGCGGGGGATGTTTCCCAAAGAATCATTAATAGCGTTTTGCCCAAAATAGTATACAAAAGTTTAACATCCCCCTTTAATCCCCCTTCAAAGGGGGAATTGTTTTAGCATATTATTGGCCTCAGGGTTATGCCACCCTTTTCGATTAACCCCTAATTTGAGGGCACTAAAAATTGCAATTGTATTCTTAGTGTCTTGGTGTCTTAGTGGCAATAAAAGAAGTATTAGCGATCCTGCTTAAAAAGTACACATTCCATGTTATTTGTATATATATAAACTTTCTTATTATTCCTTTTCATATTGTGTTGTTTTAGTTAATTATACTAAATGTTTTGATCATTATACTATTTTTTTCAAAAAATTGTATAACAAAATGAACAGGATTTTTCTCTCAAAATAATGAATGTTCCAAAATTATTCAGACACGCACAATTATAATTTTTTTAACTTATATGTTCTTATGTCTCTTGTGTGTTTAAAAAATATTATTCTCTCTTTTCAAATTGTTGACGGTATGGTATAATCTGTCAAATGAAAAATAATGAACTTTTAAATTTTAATGAAGCTATAAAAATAATTGATGAAAACTCGGTATTGAATAAACCCGTTGCACTTCCTTTTGAAAAATGTGCAGGACTAATTCTTGCTGAATCAATTACCGCTTCCGGCGATATTCCAGCGTTTACTAATTCCGCGATGGACGGCTTCGCGGTAATTTCTGATGATTTAATTAACGCGACAAAAACTGATCCCGCAAATTTGGAAGTTATCGGAACTATTGCTGCAGGAACTCAATCAACAAAAATTGTCAGTTGCGGAAAATGTGCAGCAATAATGACCGGTGCACCGATGCCCCAAGGCGCCGATGCGGTAGTAAAAGTTGAGGACACAGCACGCGCCGGAAATATTGTAAAGTTTTTTTCACCGATACCGATGGGCGAAAATGTAAGATTTAAAGGTGAAGAGTCAAAAAAAGGCGACTCGCTTGTTAAAAAAGATACTGTTATTACACCGGGAGTTATTGGATTAGCTTCATTTCTTGGAATGTCAAAACTCAATGTGTTTGAACCGTCAAAAATTGCAATAATTATTACCGGTGATGAAGTATTACCTCCCGGTTCGCAACTTCAGCCCGGTAAAATCATTGACGCAACCGGTCCGGCGTTAAAATCGGCTCTTATTTCCGACAATTTCCCTGTTGTATTTTTTGAATACGTGAAAGATAATCCGGCAGATATTGAAAAAGTAATTAAAACTGCAATTTCAAAAGCGGATGTAATTATAATTACCGGTGGAGCATCGATGGGAGAATATGATTTTATTCAGAATTGCCTGACGAAAATCGGCGCAAAAAAAATATTCTGGAAAGTAGCTGTTAAACCGGGTAAACCAACCTGGTTTGGCAAACTTGATAATAAAATTATTTTTAATTTGCCCGGAAATCCCGTATCGGTAATTGTTACATATTATCTTTATGTCCGTTTTTTATTGCGAAGACAACTCGGTTATAATTCCGATGCAGCAGGTTTAAAAAACATAATGGCAAAACTTAAAAAAACTCTTACAAAAACAGATGCACGATTAGAATTTGTCAGAGGAATTGTTTATAATAATATTGTAACGCCGATTCAACAACGCGGATCGGCTATGTTATCCGGAATGGCTAACGCTAATTGTCTAATAAAGTTTCCACAAAACTGTGAAAAAATATCCGCAGGAGAGAACGTGGAGATTTTGATATTGCCTATTGGGAGTTATTAGTTAATAGTTAATAGTTATTAATTACATATCAAGCATAAAATAATAGAAAACATAAATTAATACTCCGAAGCAGACGGAAGATAAAATCGGGAACACACACCGCCCTGCCGGGCACCCCTTCCCGATGCTTCGACCGGGACATTCTGCTCAAGAGGGGATTAATAACGGATAACTAATAACAATTAACTAATAACTAATGCCCAATGAACTATTTTTGGCTAAGCACGGAAATTATTCTTACAATACTCATCGCAACAAGTTGCGGCGCGATTCTCGCTCGTAAAAAAATCCTGCACGAATTGGCATTGAAAGATTTGACAAATGTTCTAGTTTATGTTATTTTGCCATGCCTACTGTTCAGCAAAATCATTTCCGCAATAAGTTTTGACGCTCTGAAAGAATTATGGGTTCTTCCGGTAGCCGCTTTAGTAAATATTGCCGGTGGGCTTTGTGTTGGTTTTATTCTGTCGATATTTTGCGGGATGCAAAATGAATTTAAACGCGTAATTATTGTAAGCGTTACTTTTTCTAATTCCGCTTATATTCCTTTTGTAATAATTGCGGCATTAGTTTTTCAGGCTCCGGAACTTTTTATGGATAAAGAAGCTGCCGCTAAAGGAATTACCTATATTTCTTTGTATTTTATCCCCGCTATCTTGCTCATCTGGCTTATCGCTTACCCTATTCTCGCACGGCACAAAGTTAAAAATTTGAAAATGGATAAAATAATCACGCCGCCTGTTGTTGTAACGTTTGTGGCAATTCTTCTCGGATTAATTCCCTGGACTAAATCGCTGTTTGTAGGCAGTGGTGCGCCATTAGGAATGTTTCAGCAGGCAGCCTTAATACTTGGCAACGCGACAATGCCAATTGCACTTATAATTCTCGGTGGCAATCTTGCAAATTCTTACGGTAAAACAAAGATAAAATTTTCTACTGTTTTTTATGCTGTCGCTGGAAAATATCTTTTCGCACCACTGATCGCTGTATTATTTTTGATTTTAATTAAAAACCTGGGTTGGAAAGGAACACCAATGATGTCATTTGTAATCCTGCTCCAAGGATTTATGCCGCCGGCGATGAATCTTGTTGTTATAAGCCAGTTTGCCAATTCTAACAAAGAAAATATGGCGGCATTGATGTTTTGGATGTATTTAATTTCAATACCTGTAATGACCGTTTGGTTAGCAATTGCAATGAAGTTGATTTAAAACACCAATTATCTTCCCTGGTGTTGTAAAAACTATATTTGCCTTGATCTTTTCTTTATCAAAATTATAACCTTTACCGATTGCTTTTTTATAACAATCAATCTGTAATTTGTATTTTTCAACAGCTGATTTTATTTCTTCATCGGAATAAACCGCATCAGTTTTATAATCATAAATTTCAACTTTAATACATGAGGCAATATCGGGATAAAAAACCACTCTGTCAAAAATTCCATTAGTTAATTTTTCATCAATTATAGCAGCAAAACTAAACTCGTTTTTTACTTCACACTTTTCTTCCGGCTTTGTAAAAATATTTTTTATTTGCTCTTTATTCAAAATTTCGAAAAACTCGTTAACAACCGATTCATAAAAACTATCATCAAATCCGCGAGCAGCTTTCCGCGCTGATTTTAAATAATCAGAATACAAATTTTCTTTTGTAATTTCATCATTTAGCCATTCAATTTTCTCAAATAAAGCATGAATAATTATCCCTTTGGCTTTGCCGTTTTTACTTCCTGTGGAAAAAACATACGCACGATTCTTACTGTCGATTGTATGCAGCGATGAAGGGGTTTGATAAGGTCGAAATCTTGAAACACTTTTTTTCAGATTAATTTTTTCAATCTGTTTTTTTTCTGTTTCTTCTTTTTGCTGAATTATCGGATATTTTTCATACCAATCCCGATTTCCTATTTCCGTGATAATTTTATTTTCTTCATCATCAATACCTTCCAAAGCCGGAATTAAAATATCAAGGAATTTATTTATTTTATAATCCTTTGTTGTTTTCCTGTTTTCAGTAAGCAAATACAAACCTTTTTTTGCTCTCGTCAACGCGACATACAATAAATTAAGCAATTCTTTTTCAAAATCTTTTTGATATTGTTCTCGAATTATTTTTAATTCCGGTATCGCATGTATAAAATCTTTACTTGCTAAAGTCGTAATGGTTTCTATTTCAGGTTCATCACCAAGAATATTTATCTTTTCTTTTTTCGTGTAAATATCCGGATGATTTGGCATTCCTGATAATTCAGGCAGAATAACTATATCAAATCCCAGACCTTTTGAACCGTGAATTGTTGATAAAATTATTCCGCTGCCGGTTTCAGGAGTTGCAATATCTGTCTGCTCAACAAAAGCAATAAAATCTTTTGGACTTGCTGTTTTCAAAGGTTCATATTGCTCTGCTATTTCGATTAATTGTTCAAGATAATCTTTGGAAACATTGTTTTTGAAAGAAATTTTTTGAATAATTTCCATAATAACGTTCGCATAAGAATCATAAATTAGTTTCTGTCTTAGATTTTTTAGAAATTCGTGCAAGCTTAATTTATTTTCTGGAATTAAATTTTTTAAATAAGATTCTTCTTCCGTTAGATGGTAAAGTGCGACTTTGTTTTCAGGATTTTCCATTAATTCAAACAATGAGAGGAAACGTCGTGCCACAGGTTTTTGGAAAAGCGGATTTGTGCCTTTGATATAGCAGTCTATTCCTTTTGATTTAAGGTACTCCGCCATTGAATTTAATGTTTTACTTTTTCTGAAAAGAATTGCCGTGCTTAACCCCCTGTTAGTTGGATTAATTTTCTTTATCAACTTATAAACAGAAATACGCAGCGCGTAATCCTCATCAATATCATCTTCTCTCGTTTCAACAAATTCAAAATATCCCGGTTCTTTAACTGCAGCTGCACTAATATGATTTTCAAATTTAAATTCCGCAGCCCATTCATTAACAATTGGATAAGAAAAAATACAATTTACACCATCTAGAATATTTTGACCCGCACGATAACTTTTTATAAGCGTGTCTGTTTCAATATTATAATTGTCACATATTTTGGAAAATAGTCTCGGGTCTCCACCACGCCAACCGTAAATCGATTGTTTCATGTCTCCAACCATAAAATACGTCCGCCCTTCATCAGTATCCTGAATCGCTTCTGTAACAAGCGGACGCATTGCCTGCCACTGATCGCGGTTTGTGTCTTGAAATTCGTCAATGAGGAAATGATTAATTCGAGAATCGAGTCTATAATAAACATGCAAACCGTCGCTATTATTTTCTGACGCAATACTTCCGATAAGCAATTTATAGATATCGGAATAATTAATCATATTTTCGTTTTGTTTTTCGGCTTTAAAAATTGCGTCATAAAGTTTCATCAAATCAAAATAAGCTTTAGTTTTTTTGTTTGCTTTATCAATTATTTTTATTACCGCGTAATCAGCAATATTTTGGAGGAGTTCTTTTATTTCATTATTATCGAATTTTAAAGTTCCGTATTTATCTTTTTCATCTAAAAAGCTTTTTATAGGACCCGATGCGACAGCAATATTATAATCTTTATTTTCAAGTTTGTTTATGTAATTGTCAAAATTTTTATGACTTTTACCGTACATTGGTTTCAGTCTTTCTATCATAAAATTCCATTCAGGCAAACTTTCAATTTTAGTTTTTATTTTTAATCCGCACCACGCACTTTCAGAAGTATTAAGAAACGTTTCATAAACATTTCTTGCGGTATCGTTAATTTTTTCGCTTAACTTTCCACTTTCTTTACCACCTGTAAGAACCATCATCAAACCTTTAAGGGAAAGTAAAAATTCCGGCGTGTTTCTCGCCTGTGCGAACAATTGTTTTAAGACTTTTTTTTGAATTTTTTTGTCAACATATCCCTGCGCAATGTCCGGCGCGGAATTTAAACCGAGTTCCAACGGATAACAAGCAACTATCTGATAAAAAAAACTATCAAGGGTGGAAATGGAAAGTCTGGGCAATTTATCAATTATTGCAGAAATCCATTGCTTAAGTTTTTCTTTTTTGAGCGGGGAAGAAATTTTTAACTCTTCTTCAAGCTTCTTTCTTTCATTATTATCAAAATAAGCATTAACAAGAAGCTTTATTATTCGCTCAAGAATTTCCCCGGCTGCATTTTTTGTGAATGTTACACCAAGCGATGTATCGGGAGAAGAGTAGTCAAGCAGAGAAATAAATCTTAGAGCGAGCTGTTCTGTTTTCCCCGTCCCCGCGGAAGCGATAAGGGCATGATTTTTTTCAACTTTCATTAGATGACGCTCGAAAAGGGTTTTTGTGATTCGGGTAGCCTGCTTCGACCCGAAGCAGGTTGTCAGCAAAAACACATTTGCTAAAATTTTGCATAAACTTTTGATAAACATTCCACTTCGGGTCGAAGTGGAGTACTTTTCAGCAAAATTTAGTTTTTGGCAGATTGTTCATTCGACCTAACGAAGTAACATGTAATCATGATCAAGTGAAAAGACCTTCAGATCTTCCACCATTCCAACTCCCCTCCTTGTCAAGGAGGGGTGCCCGAAGGGCGGGGTGGTATTCCATCATTCCACTCATCATCAACGGATCTTCGACATCCATTAATCCATCAATCCACCAATCCAATTAACACGCTAAAGCGTGGACTCCTACAATTTAATAATCCACAAGCAAGATGCTTGTGTTACTTTAATACCTATAATGCTCCGGTTTGTATGGTCCTTCTACCGGCACGCCGATATAATCTGCCTGATCTTTAGACATAACAGTCAATTTAGCTGATAATTTATCAAGATGTAATCTTGCAACTTCTTCATCCAATTTTTTACCAAGACGATAAACTCCAATTTCTCTTTTTGAATTTTTTGCAATGTCAATTTGAGCGAGTGTCTGATTTGTAAAACTGTTGCTCATTACAAAACTAGGATGACCGGTTGCGCAACCGAGATTGATTAATCTACCTTCAGCAAGAAGATAAATGCTATGACCATCAGGGAAAGTATAACGTGTAACAGGACATTCCGAGCCTTTAATTACTGTTCTAACTATTCCCGGCCACGCTT